>BEID01000315.1 GCA_002898975.1 bacterium HR27
TTCGCCGGCCCCGACTTCCCGTTTCCGCACGTCGGCGGGGCCGATGCGGCTGGGGTCGTGGACGCCGTCGGCGAGGGTGTCCGCAGCGTCCGACCGGGTGAGCGGGTCGTCGTCTTCACCTTCGTCAGCTGCGACCGGTGTGGGCACTGCCTGGCTCGCTGGCCGGAGAATACCTGCCTCGACTACCAGTTGCTCGGCATCCAGCGTTGGGGTGGTTATGGCGAGTACGTGGTGGTGCCGGAACGCAACGTGGTGCCGCTTCCGGACACGGTGTCGTTCGAGCAGGCGGCCTGTTTACCGGTTTCGTACGTCACGGCCTGGCACGGGTTGGTCAACCGGGCAGCGGTCGGGCCGGGGGATCGGGTGGTCGTGATGGGAGCGACGAGCGCGACGGGCCTGGCAGCGGTACAGATCGCCCGGGCGCGCGGGGCGCGGGTCGTCGGCGTGGGGCGCAGTGCCTGGAAGCTGGAGCGGCTCGCGGAGTACGCCGACGGCGCCGTGTCGCTCGGCGACGAGGCATGGCCAGCCCGGGTGCGCGAGCTTCTGGGCGGCCGGGCTACGGTGGTGTTCGATACGCTCGGCACGGTCACCTGGGCCCACCTGCCGGACCTACTCGACCGCGGCGCGCGGGTCGCGGTGTGTGGTCGTTCGAGTGGCGTCGAACTGCAGACCAATGTGTTGTGGCTCTACCGGAACGTGACGACGGTGTTCTTCTACCTCTCGGGACAGCGGCGGGATCTGGAGGCGCTCGTGGCGAGCGTCGCGCGCGGGCAGGTGGTGCCGGTGATCGATCGGGTGTTCCCGCTGGAGGAACTGGCGGCGGCCCAGACAGCGGTGGCCGAAGGGCGCACCTTCGGGAAAGTGGTGGTACGGGTCTGAAAGGCGAGGTGTTCGATGACATTGATGGCGTTCGATCATGCGGTGATCCGCGTTCGCGATCTGGACGCAGCCCTGCGGTGGTACTGTGATCTGCTCGGCTTGATCGAGCTGGCCCGCGACGGTGAGGTGGTCTATCTCGGTTGCGGTGGGGACGAGCATTTCGATCTCGGTTTGCGGCCGGGTGGTGTGGGGCTCGACCACATGGCCTTCTCGGTCGCGAACGTGGCGGAGCTGGAGGCGTTGCACCAGCGCTACAGCGAACGCGGCATCGCCTGCTCCGCGATCGAGCGGAATCCGGAGCCGGGTATGGCAGCAGCCTTTCGTCTCACGACGCCGACCGAACAGGTCTTCGAGGTGATCGTGCGGGACGGCCGGACGAGCTATCCGCACACGACGAAGTGGAACCCGGCAGCGGCGCACGCGCCGCTCGACATCAACCACATCACGTTCCTGGCGAACGATGTCGAGATGTCGACGCGCTTTTACACGGAACAACTGGGGTTCGCCTTCTCCGATCTGCTGCTGCCCGAGAACGCTGACCAGCCCTGGCTGTTCTCGTTCATCCGGGTCGGGGAGAACCATCACGACATCGCGATCGTGAAAGGCTCGGTCGGCAACAAGTTGCACCACGTCGCGTTCCTGGTGAATGGGGTGAGCGAGGTCGTGCGGTTCGCCGACCGGTTGGGTCGCTACGGCTGGCGGATCGAGGCAGGCGTCGGGCGGCACGGGCCAGGCGGCAATTCGTTCCTCTACGTACGCGACCCCTCGGGCAACCGGATCGAGATCACCGCGGACGTGGCGCGGTTGCCGAACCGGTTCGAGGGGCCGCGGATCTGGCGCGGTGAGCTTTCCGCGGTCTTTAATGTCTGGACGGAAGCGCCGCCACCGGCGAGCTTCGGCGACGGGACGTGAGACCGCGGAAGGGGAGGGCCATGCGACTGGTCACCTACAGCGAGCGGGGTCGGACGAGCGTCGGCGCGATCGAGGACGGCTGGATCCTCGATATCCCGCAAGCGTATGCCGAACTCCTGCGCCGGCAGGGGGTGACGGATGCGACCGGGCGGGCACAGGCGGAATGTCCGCCGGATATGGTGCTCCTGCTGGCGCGCGACGGGCTGGGCCGGGCAGCGGAGGCGATCGCCTTCGCGCGGGAGCAGCTGGCGCAAGACAGGGAGAGCGCGGTGGGCCGGGGGCTCGCGGTCGCCATGGAGTCCCCGCACGTGCGGCTGCGTGCACCGGTTCTCCGGCCAGGGAAGATCATCTGCCTCGGCCTGAACTATGCCGACCATGCCAAAGAGACGAACTCGCCGATCCCGCAGTATCCGGAACTCTTCAACAAGTTCGCCAATGCGCTCATCGGTCCGGGCGAGCCGATCGTGTTGCCGCGCGTCAGCCAGCAGGTCGACTACGAGGCCGAACTGGCGGTCGTCATCGGCAAGGCGGGCCGTTACATCGACGAGGCACGGGCGCTCGAGCACGTCGCTGGCTACACGATCCTGAACGACGTCTCGATGCGGGATTTCCAGTTCCGCGGGCGGCAATGGATGCAGGGCAAGACGTTCGATCGCTCGACACCGCTCGGTCCCTGGATCGTGACGGCGGACGAGATTCCTGACCCGCAGGGGCTGGACATCAGCTGCGAGGTCTCCGGCGAGGTCCTGCAGCGCTCGAATACCCGCGAGATGATTTTTGGTGTCGCTACGGTCATATCGTACATCTCGCAGATCATGACGCTGGAGCCGGGCGACGTGATCGCCACGGGGACACCGGCCGGTGTCGGCTTCGTGCGTGACCCCAAGCGACTGCTGCGGCCAGGTGACGTCGTGCGCGTGACGGTGGAACGGATCGGCACGCTCGAGAATCCCGTCGTGGCTGAGGAGTGACCCCGGTCGACGGCCCGGCACGGCGAGGAGCACGCGTCGGTACCAGCTGGTGCTCCTCGCTTTCCGTGCCGCCTTCGCAGTCGACGTCGTCCACTGCTCATCAGATGACGATATTCCCGCCGCGTTGCGGTGGACGCAGGACGACGATCTGGCCGGGCTCGCGGTACTGGATCTGCGGGTTGACACGGTTGCCGGCGCGGTAGGCGTCGAGGAGTCCGGTTACCGAGACGAGTTCACCGGCGAGCGCAGTACGGAGGGACGCCTCGTCCCACTTCCGGGCGGCGAGTTCCTGGAGTGCCTCCTGCCAGATGACGACGTAGAAGTCGCCGTCGTAGTAGTTCCCGAAATTGATGAACAGGCAGGGTCTTCCATCGAACGTGAACCGAGACCTGACG
>BEID01000316.1 GCA_002898975.1 bacterium HR27
TGGGCTTTCGGTTTCTTGAGCCTGACGGCTCAGGGGGGCTGAGTACGCCCGACCTCGGCCGGGCGAACCAGGCACGTCGCGAGCTGGAGTGTCGGGCGCGTCGAGCACGCGGGACTTCGCAAGCGGGACTCTGGGACGCCGCGTGGGCTGCCCTCCGTAGGGCCCGGCGGCGCGCGGAGGAACTGCTGGTGTTCGCTGCGCATCGGGGAGCCCGGATAGACTGTGAAAAGCTGCCGGGACGGAGGATAGTGGGTCAGGGAAGACGGCGCCGGCTGGGTTCGGGCGAGGCGGGGCGCCCGAGCGGCGCCCCGCCCGGAAAACAGGAGAGGGGTTAGCAACGGATCCCGTTCAGGCTGTCGACAGCGCGGCAGGCGTTGAGGAAGCGACCGTTCGGCCAGGCAGCCGCCAGGGCGGGCACCGAGTCAGCCGTACTGATGATCCGCTGCTTGAGGCACGACGCCGTCGAGCAGATGCCGCTGGCCAGGACGAGCCCGGCGACTCCTGCAGTGATCGGGGAAGCGAACGAGGTACCGCAGGTGGCGCTGTAGCCGCCGGTGTTCGACGGCATTAGGATGTCCTGGCTCGGGTTCCCGCTGCACGCGCCGCCACCCGGTGCCCCGAGGTCGACGACCTGCCTGAACCCACCGTTCGGCATATAGGTCCGGTTCGAGTAGGGCGCGACTTGTCGGTTCGGCCCGGTGGCGCCGACGATGAGCACCTGCGGGTGACCGCCCCAGGTTGTCTGTGGCCACTTGGGAACGGAGGACGGGTCGTCGAAGTCGTTCCCGGCCGAGTTCACGAAGAGCACACCGCGCGCCAGCACATACTGCATCGCCCGGTTGAGAGCTGTGTACGTGCCAGGTGTGAGGGTCGAGTAGGGAATACCCCACGAGCCATTGATGATCTGGGCGCCGCGGTCTGCGGCGAAGACGAGAGCACCAATAATTGCCACGGGGTCGACATCGGTACCGGCGTTGTTATCCACCGAAAGGACGATCATCCGGCACTGCGGACAGACGCCAGCGATCCCCCGCATGTTGTTGTGCGTCGCCGCGATGACGCCCGTGACCTGTGTACCGTGTCCGACAGGGTCGTTGAGGCCGCAGCCGGGACCAGGCGACGGAGCACAGTCCGTGAAGTCGCGGTACAGGACGATCTGTCCGGCCGAAAGGTCCTGGTGGCCGGCTAGCAGACCCGAGTCGATCACCGCGATGACCGGCCGGACCCGGCTGCCACTGACGAGCGTCCAGGCCTGCGGGGCGCGGATCTCCTGCAGGTACCACTGCTGGCCGAACCGCGGGTCGTTCGGGACCGTCGGCGGCACGGCATCGAAGTGACCGAGCACCGCGAGTCCAGCGTCCTCGACCGCCGGGTCGCTCTTGTAGGCGGCGACGGCAGCCAGCTCGCTCCCCTCCGGGACCTGGACCACGTCGACGTCGATCTGCGGGATCGAGCGGAGGAGCTGGGCGCCGAGGCGCTGGTGGACCGCGGCCTTGGTGGCAGCGCTCGTGCCGCGCTTGAAGGACACGAGGACGCGGCCGGGCTGGTAGGACGGCAGCTGCTGGCTCGAGCTGGCAGCGGCCAGCAGGGCCGGGGCGATGAGGGTGGCGACCAGCGCGAGCACGACAGCGAGGGTGCGCCAGCGCCACCGTGCAGGCGTTCGGGAACGCATCGGACTCTCCCTTCCCTTCGCAAGACCAGTGGAAACCGATCGAGGCGCCGATCCCGGCGGTCGGGACGGCGCGAGACGCTCGTCGCGACCCGCGCTCCGCCGGTGGACCGCGCGACCGGTACCGAGAAGAGGAACGTCTGGACCGCATGAGCCGCTCACCCCTGAATTGGGCTGCCGGACCGTTTTGCCGTCTACAAGTTACCTGATGTTGCGCCGCTCGGGTATCCGTCGAATGACGGACACGCCACTCTGTCATGTCCGACGTTCGACGGACAGACAGGTGCCGCCCCGTCCCGACGCCCCGCTCGAGCCGCGCGCTGTCCGCCTCCGCCAGTTACGCGGCGTGTCCTTCTGTGGAAGAGGACACGTGCCGGAGACCGCGAGGGGGGGACCATGGAGCTGGCGACGCGACTCGAGCCGACCGCTGCCGACCGCGCCCGCTGGGCGCGCTACCGCGAGTCCCTCGCCTTCTGGGAGGGACGGCAGTGGCCCGACCGCCCCCGCCCGGGCGAGACGCGCCTCACCCTCAACTACGCCCGCGCCCTGGTGCGCAAGGTGACCAGCGTCCTCTTCTCCCGACCGGTGCGCTACAGCGTGCCGGCCTCCAGCGCGGCCGAACACGCCCTGGCCCAGCTGCCCAGCGAGCACGTCTGGCGACCGGGGACACGACCTCTCCGGTACGGCGCTCGAGCTAGAGCTGCAGCCGCTGGTGCCTCAAGGTTGAGCGCAAGCGACGCAGCTGTGAACGGGCACTGGCGGGCGCTGGGATCCGGTCACACCTGACCGTGGGAACTGGGGTCGCTCGACCCGGAGACCGAGCTGGCCAAGGTCGCCCGCGAGCAAGCGGTCGCGACACTCACCGGGTAGGGCTGCGGCGCGCGGCGGCCGGTCGGGGTGCCCCGTACCGCACGTGCTGGCGCGCCACCCCCGCCCGCGAGTTCTCTGTCTGGGCGAGGCGTGCCTGGCCTGTCCGCGCCGCAGGCGCGGCACGGTCACCACCGTTCCCGGCCCTGTCGGGCCGTAGGGGTCAGGCGTGCCTGACCCGAAGGGTCACGCACGCGTGACCCCTACACGGGCAACGGCGGGTACCTACGGCGACCGCGACCGGCGACCGACCCCGGTCGGTACATCGTCCCCCGGCCTGGAACCCTGTCGGGGCGAGGCGTGCCTCGCCCGACCGCGCCGGAGGCGCGGCATCCGTCCGTCGCATTGCCGGCCCCCTCGGGAGGCCGGGCCAGGCACGGGTGGCCCCGGCGGGGGCTGCGTGAACCCGTCTCCGAACTCGTCGCGCGTTCCGGTACGCCATCGAAAGGAGCGTCCACGGTGGATCTCCCGACGCTGGAGCCCAGCACAGCCGACCGGGCGCGCTGGGCGCGCTACCGCGAGTACCTGGCCTTCTGGGAAGGCCGCCAGTGGCACGAGCGCGCCCGGCCCGGCGAGACGCGCCTCGTCCTCAACTACGCCCGCGCCCTCGTCCGCAAGG
>BEID01000317.1 GCA_002898975.1 bacterium HR27
CGGAAAGGGTAGGCGACGGAAGCCGTGCTCGACACCGTAGAACGTCTTTGCGTAGACGATCCCAACGAGACCACAGAGGATCCCGAGTCCGGCATAGGCTGGCAACTCGCAAACCGACGCGAAGCGGAGATCGGGTTGCGAACCGAAGATCGGCTCCCAACCGAACCAGCTCCCATAGATCGCGAACGCGACGATAGAAGCGAGGAACGCTGGGAAGAGCACTGCCGCCTCGAAGTCGTGCACGTAGAGGATCTCGGCAGCGAGAACAGCACCACCCAGTGGTGCACGGAAGATCGCTCCGATGCCAGCTCCCATCCCCACCGCGAGCAGGATCCGCCGGTCCGCCGGGCGCAGCCGCAAGAGTTCCGCCAGATACGAGCCGAGCCCAGCTGCGATCTGTGCCGTCGGCCCCTCGCGACCGCCCGAGCCACCCGATCCGATGGTGATCGCCGAGGCGACGACCTTGACCGGAACGACCCGCAGCCGCACGCGCCCCTCACGATGGTGGAATGCCTCGATCGCCGCATCGGTACCATGCCCAGCTGCCTCCGGAGCGAACAGCTGCACGAGGATGCCGCTCACGAGACCACCGGCTGCCACGACCAGCGGTACGAACCAGGATGGCGGCAATTCGCTCGGTGGTCGGTTCCCTTCGGCATAGGGGGCTGGAGGTTCATAGCCACCGATACCAGCGAGCAACCAATGGGTACTCTGCTCGAGGAGCCAGTAGAAGAAGAGAGCACCGAAACCAGCGATGATCCCGACGATAAGAGCGAGAAGACTCCAGCGAGCGAGACTCGAACTCGAGCGCAGCCAGATCAGGAGCCCTCGCAATGCGCTTCACTCCTCTTC
Organism: bacterium HR27; assembly: GCA_002898975.1. Taxonomy (GTDB): domain Bacteria; phylum Chloroflexota; class Chloroflexia; order Thermomicrobiales; family Thermomicrobiaceae; genus Thermomicrobium. The sequence goes on from BEID01000317.1 coordinate 853, forward strand.
TTCGTCGATGTGGAACCGACCCCGCCACCCCCCTCTTTCCACACTACGCCCAACCCTCCGCTCCCGGCAAGTTTTCAGCACGCGCTCGAGCAAGGCTCTCACGGCTCACCCACTAACACGAACTCGATAGCATCCCCCACCCGCACCCCGCGCTCGGCACCGTTGGCGAAGCGGTCGCTCCGCACCACGATGTTCCAGTGGTTCGGCGCGTGCACCCCGTCGAAGCCGACGACCTCGCCGACGATCTCCTCGCCGATCCGGCATGTCATGCCGACCGCAACGATGCCACCCTGCGCGAAGCGCACGAACCCCAGATACGCTGCGCGCGCCACCGGCTTCCCCGGCGCGGCGCCCTCCTCGTCCGTCACGCAAACCTCGGCGATCGCCCCGTCCGGAAAGGCCCGCGAACCGAACGCTTCGAGCTCCAGGTTCCGATCGGGAAAACTCACACCGAGCACCGCAACGACCTCCCCGTGCAGCGGCCGCACCGCGACGAACGGCCGTTCCGGTACGATCCCACGCGCGTATGGTTCCCGTTCCACCATGGTGCCCCCTTTCACCGCCACCCGCGCAGCGTCCCACCCGTCGTATCATGGCTCCGGCTCGGCTCTGGCCGAGCACCCGAACGGTACCGTACGCGACGAACGAGGAGTACGCGAGATGTTCGGCAATGCCCGACACGTCCTTCAGGTCTGGGATTACCACCACGGACAAGCGACCCGGATCGTCGTCAGCGGTTGTCCACCGCTCCGCGGCCGCACGATCCGCGAAAAGCAGGATGACCTCGCCAGCCGCTTCGACCATCTCCGCGCGCTCATCTGTCGCGAACCACGCGGTCACCGCAATATGCTCGGCGCCTTCCTCACTGAGCCAGAACGCCCAACGAGCCACGCTGGCGTCATCTTCGTCCATCCCGATGGCTATTTCGATGCCTGCGGCGACTCGACCTTCAGTGTCGCTGTCGCCCTCGTCGAGAGCGGTCTCGTTCCCCGCACGACCGACGATGGCGAACAGGAACTCGTTCTCGATACCGTCCTCGGCCCCCTGCCCGTTCGTGTCACGCTCCGCGCCGGGCGAGTCGTCGCGGTCACCATGGCGAGCGGCCCGACGTATGCACTCGGCAATGCCCAGCTGGAGACCGAACTCGGCACAGTCCCAGTGACGCTCGCCTGGGGCGGACTGCTCTACGCCTTCGCCGATGCAACGGCCCTCGATCTCGAGCTCGGTGCGCAGCAGTCACCAGCTGCCCGCGAGCGCGTGCTGGAGATCGGGACGATCCTCTGGCAAGCAGCCCGCGACCAGCTGCGCGCTGACGTTCCAGGTGTCGCGGCTGCGCGCCCGGTCGATCTGGTCACGCTCGTCCAGGAACTCGATGCGGATGGCACACCGCTCCCACCCAGCTCCACCGCCCAGCCGGCCGGCGCCCGCGTCGCCAACTTCTACGCACCGCGCACGATGGGACGAACACCGTCAGGTACCGGTACCGCGGCACGCGTCGCAGCGCTGGTCGCCGCCGGACGGTTGCCCCTCGGTGCACTGTACTTCCACGAAAGTCCGGTCGGCCTCCGCTTCACCGCTCGACCGCTGCGCCGCGATGGCGAGGCGATCCACAGCGAGATCAGTACGATGTCCTACTGCATGGGTATCGCCACGCTGGTCCTGCGCGACGACGATCCCTTCCCGACCGGTTTTCTGGTGTGAGGAGGATATCGTGCGAACGCACCAGCCAGCCGGTCGGGTGCCGCAAGAACCGCCCCCTCACGACCCGCGAGCACCCACGCTTCGCCGTGGCGGGCTCTCCCAGGCGAGTGGTGCGCGGGCAGCCCGGCCAGCGCACCGGGACAGCACAGCCTGAACCAGCCTGGCTGCACCAGCACGGCTAGTCGCATGCCGCCCGCACCGGCAGATCGAGGCGTCCGTACACCGGGCATTCCCCCTGCACGAGGGCTGTGCCGCTGGGGCATACTCGTCGCGGGACACTCCGGGGGAAGGGATGGGGATCACGGACCGTACCGCTGCCGATAGGTCACCAGCGTGCCCGAGCGGCTGGTGCGAGCGCCTCCGTGCCGCCCAGGCAGCGCTCCACGCGCTCGTCGACCTCGACCAGCTCGCCACGAACGTCCGGGCACTCCTGCGCATGCTCCCGCCAGACGTCGAACTCCTGGCCATCCTCAAGGCAAACGCCTACGGTCACGGCTTGGTGCCGACGGCCCGCGCCGCGCTCGCTGGCGGCGCCCGCTGGCTCGGTGTCGCACGCATCGAGGAGGGACTGGTACTCCGCCAGGCTGGGATC
>BEID01000318.1 GCA_002898975.1 bacterium HR27
GCCTGGGATACGCAGGATGAGTTGGGTGGTCGACGCGCACGTCCACATTTTTCCACCGGAGATCGTGCGAAATCGGCTCGCTTTTTGCCAGCGCGATCGCTGGTTCGCTCACCTCTACGGGAACGAGCGGGCGAAGCTCGTCACGGCGGAAGACCTGCTCCTGTCGATGGATGAAGCTGGCGTTCACGTTTCGATCGCGGCCGGCTTTCCGTGGGCGGATTCTGGCTTGTGCGCCTATCACAACGAGTATCTGGCTGATGCGGCTGCCCGGGGCGGCGGTCGGATCGCCTGGTTGGCGACGGTGGTGCCGCAGGATCGGCGGGCGCCGGAGGAGGCGTTGCGTGCCTTCCGCCTTGGCGCGTGCGGCATCGGCGAGCTGAATGCCGATGCGCAAGGGTTCTGCTGGGACGAACCGGAAGCGCTGACTGAACTCGTCGAGGTATGTGTCGCCGAGCATCGCCCCATCATGGCGCATGTCAGCGAACCGCTCGGGCATGAGTATGCGGGTAAGGGGGCCGCCTGGCCACAGCGGTTCATCCGCTTCGTCGAACGTTTTCCCCAGCTCACGGTGGTGGCCGCTCACTGGGGAGGTGGGCTGCCGTTCTACGAGCTCATGCCGGAGGTGGCACGGCTGGCTGCGAACGTGGTGTACGATTCGGCCGCGAGTACCTACCTGTACCGTTTCCAGGTCTTCCGTCTGGTGACCGATCTCGTCGGGGCTGATCGCGTCCTCTTCGCGAGCGATTACCCGGTGCTCAAGCAGAAGCGCTTCCTCGAGCGTGTTCGCGCGGAAGGCGGATTACACGAGGCCGAGCTCACCAAAATCCTCGCGCACAATGCCGTGCGTGTCTATGGGCTCTCGTTGGAGGGACAGCGCGCGTGATCCGCGGTCTGCGTGGTCGATTGGTCGCCAAGCGGCCGGGCGAGATCCTGCTGGATGTCAATGGCGTTATCTTTCGGGTGCAGACGCCAGCAACGACGTTCCAGGAAGTTGGCGACCCTGGGGACGAGGTAGAACTCGTCACGCATCTCCAGGTGCGTGAAGAAGAGCTCTCGCTCTACGGCTTCCGCACGGATGCTGAGCTGGACCTGTTTCTCTCGCTGCTCACCGTGAGCGGTGTCGGTCCGCGTGCAGCGTTGAGCCTCCTCTCGCTCGCTCCGGCGGAGCGCATCGCCGAGTGGATTCGCGAGGAACGCGTCGACCAGCTGGCGCGTGCCCCGGGGATCGGGAAGAAGACTGCGAGCCGCATCGTGCTCGAGTTACGTGGGCGGTTGCCAGTGGCTGCTCCGGGTGGAGCTGGCACGGAGGTCGATGCCGATCTGGTAGCCGCGCTGCAGGCGCTCGGGTACACCGCACAGGAAGCGCGAGCTGTCGCTGCTCATCCTGATGTGCAGGCCGCCACGACGCTCGAGGAACGGATCGTGGCTGCGCTGCGTCATCTCGCGCCGGCTTGAGCGATCGGTGTCACTCAGGAGGCAAGCGCTCCAACCGCTGTTCGATCGCCGCTGCGTGTGCCTGCAGCCCTTCCGCATAGGCCAGACGCATCGCTGGCTGGCCGAGCAGGTCGAGCGCCGCCGGGGCGACAGCGACCAGGCTCGTGATCTTGAGGAACGTGTCGACCGTGACTGGGGAAGCGAACCGGGCTGTCCCACCGGTCGGCATCACGTGACTGGGTCCCGCCGTATAATCGCCGATCACTTCGGGCGACGCTTCCCCGAGGAAGACACCACCAGCGTTACGGACTCGATCGATGTAGCGCCATGGTTCGCGGATCAACAAGCAGAGGTGCTCGGGCGCGAAACGATTCGCGAGGTCGAACGCCCGCTCGAGATCCGGTACCAAGATGATGGCGCCGTTCTGCTCGAGCGAACTTCGGGCGACTTCCGCACGTGCGAGATGCGCCAACTGGCGGCTCAGCTCTGCGATGGTTCGCTCGGCGACGCTCCGCGAGGTCGTGATGAGAATCGCGCTGGCCAGCGGGTCATGCTCGGCCTGTGCGAGGAGGTCGGCCGCGCACAATACCGGGTTCGCTGTCTCGTCGGCGATCAGCAGTGTCTCGGTCGGCCCTGGCAACTGGTCGATGCCGACCTCGCCGTAGACGAGTCGCTTGGCGAGGACGACGAAGAGGTTGCCTGGTCCGGCGACGATATCGACTTTCGGGATCGTCGTGGTACCGAACGCCATCGCAGCGATGGCCTGCGCGCCCCCTACTTTAAATACAGTGCGAATGCCGAGCATTTCGGCAGCCGCCAGGATTACGGGGGCAACCCGGCCGTCACGTCCTGGCGGAGTGCAGACGACGATGTCGCGCACCCCGGCGATCTGGGCGGGAATCGCGGTCATCAACAGGGATGAGGGTAACGGTGCGCGACCCCCCGGCACGTAGATACCGACGCGTTCGACAGGACGGATGAGTTGGCCGAGTGCACCTTCGCGGTCGAACTCGATCCATGAATGCCGCAGCGTGCGCCGATGGAAGTGTTCGATCCGTTCACGTGCGAAGCGTAACGCTTCCAGAACATCTGCCGAGACCGTGTCGTGCGTGCGGGCGAATTCCTCATCCGAGACGCGTAGGTCCTCGATCAGGCACCCATCGAAAGCGAGGGTGAACTGGCGCAGCGCTTCATCGCCGCGTTCGCGCACAGCCTGCAGGATGCGCTCGACGACCTGCAATGCCGAGAGGTCCTCGCCGAAGACGTCGCGGATCCGTTCGCGTACCGGTCCTGGTAGTTCGGTCGGCAGGTGCCGAGGTCGGGTGAGCCAGCGCTCCGCTTCGAACGGATCCTCGAGGAAGCGGATGGCGATCGTCATATCGGTTCCTCCAAGGCACGACACAACCGGTCGAAAGCGTGAGACCGGGAATCGAACACGTAATCGGGCGAGGTCACAGTGATACCGGTACTGCCCGCGAGACGGAGGTGATCGACTGCTTGCATGAGGAGATGGGCTGGAACGATGATCGTCACTTCGTACCAACCGCAACGCGTGTCGCCGGACTTCGGGTAGACCCGAGCCACCGTCGGACCGAGTTCACCCGTGGTGGCAACGTGAGCGGTGACGTGTCGGACGACGTCCTCCTCGTCCCGCCCCTGCACGTTGGCAGTAACGAGGCGATAGCGCCGGGAGCGGAGACGTGCTT
>BEID01000319.1 GCA_002898975.1 bacterium HR27
AATACATCGCGCGGGCGGCGCGGAGTATCACCGAGAAGATGCTCGCACCGGTTTACCGTGCACTCGAGGCCGACACGGAGCAAGCTGCTGCGACCTTGCGCCTGCTGCGCACTCCACGCTAGGACCTTCGTCTTCGCATCTCTGGTAAAAAGAGAGACGACTACACCGGACGAGTGGCCGATGACCGTTGGCCACTCGTCCGTCGTGATTGTCGGGTAAGAGGTGCACGGGGTCGTCGCGGTGCCCGTGTAGTTCAGGGAAATGAGCGGAAACAGGCGTGTTCGTGCGTCATCTCGGCAAGGTCGATGAGCCGCAGTACGTGCGCGCCCGCGAGCGTCTCGGTGAAGCCCTGGTCGCACGGGGGCTCTTGAGCCAAGAACAACTCGAGCGGGCGCTCGAGTACCAGTGCCGGACCGGGGATCGCCTCGGTCGCATCTTGATCGCCCTCGGCTACGTGCGGCGTCAGCAGCTCTATCAGGTGCTGGCGGAACTCTGGGGCTATCCGTTCGTCGACTTGCTGCGCGAGCCCGTGGATATCCACCTGGCGCGGCGGTTCGATCCCAAGGCCTTGGTGCAGCATCGTTGCTTTCCGGTCCGACGGCAGGGTAACGAGGTCTGGATCGCGACTGCCGAGCCGCCGAGTGGGGAGCTGGAGGAGTTCGTGAGGTCGGTGCTCGGACCAGTACAAGTCCGGCCTCTCGTGACGACCGAATGGGATATCGATCATGCTGTCCGACGCGTCTTTCGGGACGTCGTGCTCGATCGGGCATCGCTCGGTCTGTACTTCCGGAGTCCTGACGAGAGCGCGCGCAAGGTACTCTTGACATGGCAAAAGGCAGCTTTGTGGTTCACAGTGGTATGCCTTCTCATAGGGCTGTTCCGGTCGCCGACCATGACGCTCGTTCTCGTCTCAGCGGTTGTAAACGGTGCACTGTTCGTCTTCGTGATCTTTCACCTCATCGTGGCGCTCGTCGGTGCGCAGCACGAGCATGTGCAGGCGATCCGTGACGAGGAAGTGCGGGAACTCCGTGATGATGAACTCCCTCTGTATACAGTACTTGTGCCGGTCTATCGAGAGGCAAACGTTGTCGGTCATCTCATCGAGAACCTCCGTCGCCTCGACTATCCATCGAGCAAACTAGAGGTTTTGTTGTTGATCGAGGAGGATGATGAGGAGACGCTCCAGGCTGCGAAAGCGGCGCGACCACCGGAGACGGTCACGTTCATCATCGTGCCGAATGGGGAACCGAAGACGAAGCCGAAGGCCTGCAATGTTGGCTTGTTTTTCGCACGCGGTGAGTTCCTGACGATCTACGATGCGGAAGACCGACCGGAGCCGGATCAGTTGAAAAAGGCGGTCATCGCGTTCCGAAAGGGTCCGCCCGATCTCGTCTGCGTGCAAGCCGCGCTCAATTACTACAATGCAACAGAGAATTTGCTGACGCGCATGTTCACCCTCGAATACTCGTACTGGTTCGACTACGTGTTGACCGGACTGGATCGCCTGCAGCTACCGATCCCGCTCGGTGGAACGAGCAATCATTTCCGAGTGGATCGCCTGAGGGAACTCGGGGGCTGGGATCCTTTCAATGTGACGGAGGATGCCGATCTCGGTATTCGCGCAGCCGCACATGGGTACCGAGTGGGTGTGATCAATTCGACCACCTGGGAAGAAGCCAATACCAGGGTCGGCAACTGGATCCGGCAGCGTTCCCGTTGGATCAAAGGGTATCTCCAGACCGTGCTCGTCCACACGCGCCATCCGTTCCGCCTGCTCCGCTCCGCGGGCGTCAGGAACGCGCTGGGCTTTCTGCTGCTCATCGGTGGAACGCCCTTTGCGTTCCTGTCACTGATCCCGCTCTGGAGCCTGACCTTGATCTGGCTCCTCACGCGCACGCACCTCTTCGACGTGCTGTTCCCGCCAGTGGTGCTGTACATCAGTCTCTTCAATCTCCTGATCGGGAATGGAGTCATGAGTTATCTCGGTATGATGGCCGGGTTCAAGCGGCGACGTTACGATCTGGTGCCATTCGCGCTGCTGAACCCGCTCTACTGGATTCTCCATTCGATCGCTGCCTACAAGGCGGTCTGGCAGCTGGTCACGAAGCCGTTCTACTGGGAGAAGACGCAGCATGGCCTCAGCCGCTATCTCAAGCCCAGTGCGGAAAGCGGATCCTGAGCATCATCCCGAACTCCGGCTCGTCGGTGTTTCGTGGCGGGTGCATCTGGGCCGAGTCGTCCTGTTCAGCCTGCCGTTCCTCGTTGTCGCGCTGTACACTGCACATCTCGGGTTTCTCACGAATGCGCACGCGCATATCGCCGCCAAGGCACTCCTGGCTGCCGACCGGTTACGACTCGAGGTGATCGGCTTCCTCTATCCACCGCTACCGTTCTTGCTCGTCTTAATCTATCCGCGACCGTGGATGCCCTCGCTCTTGAGCAGCGTAGCGGCGGGGGCGACTGCCTGGCTGCTCTGGTACGATCTCGAACGGATCGGCCTCGCGCGCCTGTGGCGGATGCTCTTGCTCGTGGCGCTCGTCGTCGTGCCCTCGAGTCTCTTTCTCGCGACCCAGGCCTATCCCGATATGTTGGCGCTGCACCTCCTCGCGGTGGCGTGGCACTATTATTGGAACTTCGTGCGCTATCGACACACCTTCAGCGGCTTTATGGCTGGCCTGGTGCTGGGTCTGGCATTCTACGCGAACTTCTATGCCTTGCTTTTCGCCATCGCCTTCGCGCTCTCGGTGCCGCTCTTTCGCCGGCTCGATGTCGCTGATTCAGAATCGGCGGCGTCCGCGGCGACGCTCAGCCAGATGCTCGTCACGGCTTTCCCGGCCCTATGGGCAGTCCTCAGCTGGAGCTATATCAACTGGATCTTCACGGGTAACCCGTTCACCTACTTCACGGATCCGGCGGCAGCAGTGATCGATCCTGAGTGGTGGTCTGTACCGCTGCGGGACCGCTTGCCTTGGCTGAGAGAGTTCGGCCTCGAGCTACTCGGGCAACCGCTGCTGCTCGCTTCGGCTGTCGTGAACGCGCGGTACGATCCGCGTCGTCTCGCTCCGTTTTTCGTCCTCGTTCTGGTGCCGGCGGTCGTCCGTTTTCTCGGTCTCGCCTTTTCGCTTCCGCTC
>BEID01000320.1 GCA_002898975.1 bacterium HR27
GGCGGAAGAAGTCCGCAAGCTGATGTTCACTTTCGACGACCTCATCCTACTCGACGACCGCTCGCTGCAGCGTGTACTGCGCGAGGTTGACATGCGGGATCTGGCGCTGGCGCTCAAGGCGGCACGGGACGAACTCAAAGAGAAGATCTTCCGGAACATGTCGCAGCGCGCGGCCGAGCTGCTGCGTGAGGAGATCAGCTACCTCGGGCCGGTACGGATCCGAGCTGTCGAGGAAGCGCAGCAGCGGATCGTCGCGATCGTGCGGCGCCTGGAAGAGGCCGAGGAGATCGTGATCTCGCGCGGCGAGGAGGCGATCCTTGGCTAGCGGACGCGTGGTCAAGCGGGATGTGGCGACGGTGGCGGGAAGCGCGCTGGTGCTTCCCCAGCCGTCGGCTGCCGACCGTGAGCGGGCAGTGCAGTTACTAGCGGAAGCGGAAGCGCGGGCTCGGGAGATCCTAGCCGCGGCGGAAGCAGAGGCGGCCGCCCTGCGCACGGCAGCCGAGGCCGAAATCGAAAGCTGGCGACAGCAGCTCTGGAAGACGGCGCTGGCTGAAGCGCGGGCCCAGCTGGAAGAGGAACTCGCTGCGGAACAGCGAATGCTCTTTGCACGGCTGCGTGATCTCGTCGAGCGAGCGGTCATCCAGGAGCGGGAGATCCGTCACGCGTACGCGCATCTCGTCCTGGAGCTGAGTGTGCTGATCGCCGAGACGATTTTGCGGCGCGAAGTCGCGCGCGACGATGCGGTACTCGGCCGGCTGGTGGAGGCAGCGCTGGCCCAGGCGCCGAGCGCACCGGTGACGCATCTCATCGTGCACCCGGATGACGTGGAGCGGGCACGTGCCTGGCTGGCGGCGGCGTGGGACGGTCGGCCGCCGGTGGAAGTCGTCGGTGACCCGCATGTCGATCCAGGCAGTTGCGTTCTCGGTACACCGGTCGGGTTCGTCGATGCGCGGCTCTTGACGCAGCTGGGGGAGATCCGGCGGGCGCTGGCGGAGGTAGCCGATGAGGAGTGAGGAGCTGCTCGAGCGATTCCGCGAACGCCTGCGCAGCGTCGAGCCGATCCGGCGCGAGGGGCGGGTGGTGCGCGGTATCGGGCTGACGGTCGAAGCGATCGGACTCGACCTGGAAATCGGCGACCTCTGCCACATCTTCCCCAGTTTTGCGGAAGAGGGCCGGCTGGCGGCGGAAGTGGTGGGATTTCACGATGAACGTTTGGTGCTGGTACCGCTCGCCGAACTCCGTGGTGTGCGGCACGGGAGTCGGGTGGTTCCGGCGCCGGAAGCGCTGCACGTGCCGGTCGGCCCCGAGCTGCTCGGGCGCGTGATCGATGGCCTGGGGCGCCCGATCGATGGCAAGGGGCCGTTGCGCTGCCGGCGGCGCGTCCGGTTGGGGGGTGCGCCGCCGAGCCCGCTCCAGCGGGCACCGATCCGGGAGATCCTGCCGACTGGCGTGCGGGCGATCGACGCGACATTGACCTGTGGGCGCGGCCAGCGTCTCGGGATCTTCGCCGGTTCGGGAGTCGGCAAGAGCACCCTACTCGGCATGATCAGTCGCAACGCGGTCTGCGACGTGCGGGTGATCGCGTTGATCGGCGAGCGCGGACGCGAGGTGCAGGAGTTCATCGAGCGCGACCTCGGCCCGGAAGGACTCGAGCGTGCTGTGCTCGTGGTCTCGACGTCCGACCAACCAGCGCTGATGCGGATCAAGGCGGCCTGGACAGCCACGCTCATCGCCGAGTACTTCCGCGACCGCGGGATGAGCGTGGTGCTGATGATGGATTCGGTGACGCGGCTAGCAATGGCCCAGCGCGAAGTCGGGCTGGCGGCCGGTGAGCCGCCAGCGACGCGTGGCTACCCGCCGTCCGTGTTCGCGCTGCTGCCACGCCTTCTCGAACGGGCGGGCAACGCCGAGCAGGGGAGCATCACCGCGTTCTATACCGTTCTGGTCGAGGGGGACGATCTGAACGAGCCGATCAGCGATACGGTGCGCGGCATTCTGGACGGTCACATCGTCCTCTCGCGGGCGCTGGCCGACCGCGGGCACTTCCCAGCGATCGACATCCTGGCGAGCGTCAGCCGTCTCATGCCGAACCTGGTCAGTCCGGAGCAGTGGCAGCTCGCGAGCGAGGTGCGCGAGTTGCTCGCTGCCTACGAAAGCGCGCGCGACCTCATCGACATCGGTGCCTACGTGAGCGGGTCGAACCCGACAGTCGACCGGGCACTGGCATTGATGCCCGAGTTGCGGCGCTTCCTGCAGCAGCGGCCTGAGGAGAAAGCACCGTTTACTGCCACGCTGGAGTGGCTCGGACAGATCCTCGGTGGGCAGGGCACAGGAGCGCGTGACGGGCTGATACGGCAACCGGTAACGGCCTAGGGGGTGATGGGACATGGTGCGGGCATTGCGCCAGCGAGCCGGACGGATGACACGACTCCTCGAGCATCGGCAGAAGCTGGTCGAGGACGCGCAACGACAGCTCGCGGAAGAGCAGCGCTGGGTCGCCAGCTGCGAGGCAGCCCTCGACGAACTCACTGCCTCACAGCGGGCGCTGGCTGCGAGTCTGGCGGAACTTTCCGGGACGCCGGTCGACCCGGCAGTGCTGGCGGGAGCCGAATCGTACGCGGCCTGGCTACTGCGACGTCGCGACGAGCAGGAGGCGCTGCTGGAGGAGGCGAAACGACGTGCCGAACAGGCGCGCGCAGCGCTGATCGCCCAGCGGCGGGAAGCCAAGAAGCTCGAGGTGGTGCGGTCACGGTGGCTGGCGGCAGCGCGGCAGCTCGAGCAAAAGGCGGAGGAGACGATGCTCGATGACGTTGCGACCGTCCGAGCGGCCTACCGCCTGCAGGCGCGGGACGGAGCGGCGTGAGGAGACACGGCTGATGGCGGGAATCACGATTCCACCGGAAATTCTCGCGACGATGCCGGCGCGGTTCGGCGTGCGCTCGCCCCAGCTCGGTGGGCCGACTGCGAACTCGGCGCAGTTCTGGGCGCTCCTCGCTCAGCGCGGCATCGTCCCCAGTAGTGCCACCGCGACAACGCGTGGGGGCGATCCGCTCGTCGCCTTGCGGGGCTCGTGGCCGGTTTCCGGTGCGGTGACCTCGACGTACGGCCCGCGCTCGCTCTTACCTGG
>BEID01000321.1 GCA_002898975.1 bacterium HR27
CGACTTACTGGTTCTCTTTCTCGAACCTCCCGGGTGGGCTACGACTCCACCCGAAGTCAAGCAGCAGCTCGAGGAGAACGTCCAGTTCGCCGAAGATCTCGGTGCCCAGGTGCTCCGTGTCGTCACTGACGATCCAGTGTCAGCGATCCTGCGTACCGCCCGCGAGCAGAATGTCGGAACCATCGTCATTGGCTTTCGCCGTCCTTCCCCCTGGCGCTTCTGGGAGCGACCACTCGCGGTACAGCTCCTTCCGCATCTGGCCGATGTCGAGCTTTTGGTTGTTCCGCTGCCTCAGGAAGGCGTTCGGCACGTCTGAGTCCGTACTTCGTCAGTCTCGCTGACCAGACCCGATGCTGTCGCGATGCTCGCGGGTCTCCTCTTTCACTGCGACGATCGAGCAGCGGTACGGTTCGCTGCCTGTTTTCCTACCCGACGACGACGTGCGTACGGGTTGCCGTCACGCCGGGCGGGCCGTGGATCCGCTCGAGGACGAGCCGGCCGAGTTCCTCGACAGTGGGCTGCTCGGCGACGACGATGAGGTCGTAATCGCCGGTGACGATGTCGGCATGGAGGATACCGGGAACCTGCGCGAGTGCCTCCTTGACTGCTCGCGCTTTGCCGACGTCGCAATGGACGAGAACGTAGGCACGGGCTGGCATCGTGCTGCTCCTCAGCGTCGGGTCGACGGGTAGCTGCGTGCCAGTGTGCACGATGACGTGCAGGCTCTGCAAGTGCTGCGTGCAACCACTCGACGCATACTGCCGAGTTCCTCGTCGATCGAGAAAGCGTGGCAGGTATACTTGGCAGCAGTCGAGACGGGAATGGTGTTTTCCCGTTCGAGCGAAGGGTTTCTCCGTGAAAGGCCGATCGCCACTTCGTGTCCTCTCGGTACCCGGTCAGGGTGGCATCTCGCACAAGGGTCGACTCGTTCGGTTCGATCGTGCCCTCCAGCAGCTGGGACGCGCGACCGACGAACGAGCCGCGCGCACGCGACCACCTGTGCTCGGTACTCTGCTCATCCTGGTCGGCCTGTTCCTGCTCGCCGTGGCGGCAATGGGAACGGCGGCCATCCGGCCACCGGCTGAGCCGCCCGCGAGTCAGGTCGCTGTCGCCGCCACACCTCCACCGCCGTTGCAGGCACTCGCGGGGGCAACGCCGACGCGTGAGCTGACGCCGACCTCGATGGCCGAGGAGACACCGGTGAGGAGCGTGCCGGTGTCGGCAACACCGACGGTCGAGCCTACTCCTACCCCGAAGCCGAAGATGCCGCCACCGACCCGGATCCAGATCCCCTCGGTCGGCATCGATGCACCGGTCGTCGAGGTCGGGTACAAGATCGTCGAGATCGAAGGTGTGCAGGCAATCGAGTGGGAGGTAGCCGAGTACGCGGCCGGCCACCACAACACCTCAGCCAATCCAGGTGAGGGCGGGAACATCGTCATTTCCGGTCACAACGATTGGAAGGGCGAGGTCTTCCGGACGCTCGAGTACGTGAAACTCGGCGACGAGGTCATCCTGACCAGCGATGCGGGCGTCTTCCGGTACCGGGTCGTCGAGATCCACTATCGCAAGGAGGTCGGTGTGCCGCTCGAAGAACGGCTCGCGACCGGCCGCTTCCTCGATCCGATGCCGGAGGAACGCGTGACGCTGGTGACCTGCTGGCCGTACGGGATCGATGACCACCGCATCATCGTCGTCGCCAAGCCGGTCGATTAGGCAGCCGGTGGCGCTACTCGGGGCCGGTGGTGCCGGTAGCGCCCTCGGCGTCGGACTCGCTGCTGCTGGCATCGCGGTGACGGCTGTCTGGAGCCGGCGCTTCGAGCGGGCGCAGGCGCTGGCGGCCCAGCTGCCGGGTGCCGAGGCGCTCGCTGACCCGCAGGCTGCGGCTGAGCGCGGTGCACTCGTCGTCCTAGCAGTGCCGGACAGCGCGATCGCGCCGCTCTGTGCCCAGCTCCGCTGGCGCGCTGGCCAGGCCGTGATCCACCTGGCTGGTGCCTATGGTCGCGAGCTGCTCGCAGCGGCCGCTCGTGCCGGTGCCGAGACGGGTGCGTTCCATCCGCTGCAGACGTTCGCCGGCCCGGCTGATCCGCGTGCCTGGCACGGTGTGGGCATCGCGATCGACGCGGATCCACCGCTCGCCGACGAACTCGTCTGGCTGGCCCGGCAGCTCGGTGCCGAGCCGTTCCCGCTCGATCCTGCCCAGCGTCCGCTCTACCATGCTGCGGCGGCGATCGCTGCCAACGGGTTCGTCGCGTTGGTGGGGACGGCGGCTGAGCTCCTCGGCCGGGCAGCCGGTCTCGAGCGGGCGCGAGCGGTGCGCCATCTCCTGCCGCTCTTGCGCGGTGTCTTGCACAATCTCGAACAACTCGGCTTGCCGCAGGCGCTGACTGGGCCGGTGGCGCGGGCCGATCGCGCCACGCTCGAACGACATGTTGCCGCGCTGGCCCAGGCTGCTCCGGAGTGGCAGACCCTCTACCGGGAGCTCTGCCGGGCGATGCTCCCGCTCGCGCGCGAGCGCGCAGCCGCTGACCCCGAGCGCCTGGCGGCACTCTAAGCGCTCGCCCAGTGGTTGGCAGAGGGGCAGCATGGCGAGGAGGTGCCACGATGACGCAGCGGGTCACCGTTGCCGATCTGGTCGCGATGAAGCGACGCGGCGAACGGATCGTGATGGTCACGGCCTACGACTATCCGACTGCGCGGCTCGCTGACGAGGCCGGTATCCCGGTCATCCTGGTCGGCGACTCGCTCGGCAACACCGTGCTGGGTTACGAGACGACGATCCCGGTCACGCTCGCCGATATGCTCCACCACACCCGGGCCGTCACCCGGGCTGTTCGCCGGGCGCTCGTCGTGGCCGACATGCCGTTCCTGACCTTCCAGGTGACGCCGGAGGAGGCGTTGCGCAATGCTGGTCGCCTCGTCCAGGAGAGCGGCGCACAGGCGGTCAAGGTCGAGGGCGGTGGACCGATCGTCGAGACGGTCGCTCGGCTGGTTCGGGCTGGCATCCCGGTCATGGGGCACCTCGGGCTCACGCCGCAGTCGGTCCATGCGCTGGGGGGCTACCGGCTGCAAGCGCGCAGCGCTGCCGCCGTACGCCAGCTCTTCGCCGACGCACTGG
>BEID01000322.1 GCA_002898975.1 bacterium HR27
CCGGCAAGAGGTCGCTCGCTGCGTGTGTGACCTTCGAGAGGCGTCCTTCCTTGCGGAAGAGCTTGGCAGCGATCATCCCGGTGGCCATCGCGCCCTGAACATCGAACTCCGGCGCGGCGCAATAGATCACGTCGCGCGGCTCGAGGTTCATCTGGTGCAGCACCCACCGGTAGGTGCGTGGATTCGGCTTGTGCACGCCAGCCTGTTCGGTCGTGCCCACGAAGTCGGGCTTGAACTCCTTGAACTTACTCACGTAGGCCCGCAGATACTCGGTCTCGACATCGGAGTAGATGATGATCTTGACCCCTAACGCTTGCTGGGTGGCGAGTGCTTCCTCCGTATCGGGAAAGAGCGGAACCTCGTACTGCAAGGCTTTGAAGACTTCGATGTCCGCGTCAGCATTCCCCTCGATGCCGAGGAGCCGGTAGGTCATCGCCAGCGCGTTCTTGATCGAGACGTGGGTGATCGGCGTGTATTTGCCGAAGGCGGCGGTCCGTTGGAAGCCCTCGAAGGCGCGAACCCACTGCTCGACGAAATCATCGACGCTGAGCGAAAGTCCGTATTTTTCGATGTACTGCCGTGCTGCTTCGCGCCAGCTCCAGGCCCAGTCGAACAACGTGGTCTTGGAATCGTAGAAAATCGCCCGCGGCCAACGACCGACGATTGCCATAGGTCCCTGCTCCTTTCCGTAAAAGTTTCCCGAACCCTTCACGCACGCTCTTCCGGCTCGACCAGCGCACCGTCGCGGACATCGCGGACCAGCTGGGCGTAGACGCCCAGCCAGCCGCGTGGGCGTGGGCGCGCAGGCCGGTACGGCTGTCGTCGGGCCAGTTCGGCCGGATCGACGAGGAGGTCGACGCGCCGGGCCGCCAGATCGATCCGGATCGGGTCCCCATCCTGGACGAGCCCCAGCGGCGACCCTTCCACTGCCGCCTCCGGCGTCACCTCGGCGACCACGAGACCCTGGTTGACGAGCCCGGAAATCTGCCCGTCGGTCACGAGGGCAACGCTGTCGGCGAGGTCCGACATCGCCAGGGCAAAGGCAGCCGTCGATGTCATGCCCATTCCCGGCTGTCCGCGTGGGCCCTGCCCACGGAAGATGACGGCCGTGGCCGGTGCGATTCGCCCGGCTGCCACTGCCTCGAGGATCGCTTGCTGCTCGTCGAAGGCGAGCGCGCGGCCAACGAACGGCTCGCTGGCCCGGTGCTGGACCCACTCTGTGGAGCGCACGAAGGCGCCGCGCGGTGCGAGCGAGCCGCGGATCGGCATGAGCGTACTGCGCGGTCGCTTCGGATTCTCCAAAGTGCCGAGAACCGGCGATGCTGGTTGTGGTGTGGCAGCGAGGTGTTCAGCCAGCGTCTTCCCCTCGATGGTGCGTGCCGTGCCGTCCAGCAGCGGTTCGAGCCGCTTCAGGCAGGCTGCGGCACCGCCAGCCGCCTCCAGCTCTTCGATGCGCGTCTCGCCGTTCGGTCGGACCTCGACGAGGAGCGGTACCCTGTCGTAGAGCTGTTCGAGTTCGGCGAAGATGTCGATGGGAACCCCACCAGCCCGTGCGATGGTCTGGAGGTGCTTGACTGCATTGAGCGAGCCGCCGATGGCGAGGAGGAGTGTCACGGCATTTCGGAACGCGCCTAGTGTGAGAATCTGACTGGGCCGCACATCCTGCTGGACCAACTCGACGATCAAGTGCCCCGCTCGTTCCACTGCGGTCCAGAGGCGAGGGCTGTTCGCCTGAAGCGGTGTGGTGCCGAACGGGGCCATGCCGAGCGCTTCGGCGAGCATGTGCATCGTGTTGGCTGTGCCCAACCCCGAGCAGACGCCGGGTCCCTCGACCGCACGCGGTGCGCACGTACGGATCCAGTCGAAGAGAGCCGGGTCGCGCGACACCGTATACCGCGTCGCTCGGATGAACACCTCCTCGAGATCGACCGGTTCACCCTGGCAGCAGCCGCTCGGCTGGTAGCCGCAGGGGAGGATCACGGTCGGAATATCGAGCCGTGCGGCGGCGATCAGGTGACCGGGGAGCGTCTTGTCGCAGGAGGAGAGACAGACCATCCCATCGAGCATCGCTCCCTCGACCATCGCTTCGATGTCGAAGGCGATGAGGTCGCGCGCGGAGAGGATGTAGCCGCCAGCTGCGCCGACGCTGGTGATGAAGTCGCTCGGTGCGACGGTGCGAATTTCGAACGGTACCCCGCCAGCGGCTCGGATAGCGGCTTTGACGCGCTGGGCGACATGGTCGAGGTGGCTGTAGCAGATGGCCAGTTCCGAGGAGGAGTTGACGACCGCGATCTTGGGCTTGTCGAGCGCATCTGGCTCGAGCCCGAGCACGTGCCAGTGCGCCAGTCGCGCGGCCCAGCGAGGGCTTCCGGGTGGTAACTGGCTACGGAAGGACATCGAGCATCCTTTCTGCCATTGCACCGGTCAAAGGAACAACGCTCGTGTGCCAGTCGCCGTGCTGCGTGCGAGGACGATCGTTCTCACAAAGTGAGGCCGAGCAGGATTCGCCGAACGGCATTGGCCGCGGCTGGGTGGGTTTCACGCGCCGACCTCGGTCGAGCACGGGAGAGCTGTGCGAGTGCAACGGTTCGATCGGTTGACGAGTCGAGTGAGACACGCATCACCTCCACATGTCTTGTCTCGAACCACTGGCCATCTTCGCACGGACGGCACAGCATGTTCGGCCGGCTGGAACCCGCTTACGAGTTTAGCAGTGAATAGGAGGCCGCGTGTTGGGCACGGGAAGGGCAGAGTGTTCAGCATGCGTGCCGGTTGGGCTGACACTCGATTCTCGAGCGATTGTAGCGAGCGTCTGCCGATGTGCGGCTCAGCATCGTGGATCGACGTGGAATCTGCACTGTGCCGAACTGGTCTCGAGAGGGCTCTCGGTATCCTCGAGTGCGCGGCGGATAACGGTCGACAGGCTGCTCAGGCCACGCTCGGCGCACCATACAGGTCCGGTACGGCTCGGCTGAAACCGACAGAAACCTGAGCGAGCGGACAGTATGCCAGTGCGACCCCGTCGCTTTCGGGGGAGTGCCCGCTGAATCGGTGCGACCGTTCTGGATCGCTGCTGGTCAGCCTCCGGGTGTTCCCACATTTTCCCGGAGGGCTCGCA
>BEID01000323.1 GCA_002898975.1 bacterium HR27
CAGCTGATGATGCGGCGTTCCGGCATTGAAGAGCGTGGGCGTGCTCGGGAGGTAGCGGAGACTGCTCATCAGCTCGTACCAGCGGCACGCCCAAGCTGTCCGCGTCTCCGGTGGCTCGGCGAGCGCCAGCCCCATCGCGACACGCATGAAGAGCGCTTGCGGTCGTTCTAGGATCTGCCGCGTTTCGGGATGGCGCACGAGATACCGGTCAGCCAGAGTCGCGAGCGCCGTGTACCCGAGCAAGCGATCGCGCGCGGGATCGAGCGCCCTCGCCAGGTACGCCAGATCGAACTCGCGCAACCGGGGATCGAGCGCGCCACAGGCGATGCCACGTTCGATGAAACGGAGGAAGTGCTCCTGATACGGCAGAATCTGCCCGCCGTCCGCCTCGTACGTGATCTTCTCGAGGAGGAGCGCCGCCGCTTCTCGCTCCGCCTCCGGTCGCTCGGGAAGCTTCTGCAACGTTGTGAGGATACGAGCGTCCAGCGTCGGCAGCTCGTCGTGTCGAAGCTCGAGTGTCCCGGTGACCATCGTCGCCATCGTGCCACCCTCCGCATCCACATCGCCCGCGGCCGGGTGCGAGGACGGAACGCGACGACGGCGCTCCCCCGGGGTCGAGCACCTTCCAGACGAGCTGCGCCGACTGCAGCCCGACACGTCGCTCCGGCCCGCACCCACCCGCGAGGCACGGAACCGCTCGCGCAGGACAGGTCGGTCTTCGGGCTCGCGGATCGTCCTACTCGCTGCGCCTTCCCAGCGGCCCCGCCGCCAGTGGCTTTGCCGGCCTCGCACGCCTCGGCCGGTGCAGCATTCGTCCCCGCTCACCGCTGCGGGGCAGCGCCGGATTCCCACCGGACTTCCCGGCACCTGTCCTGCGGCCTGACCACGAGATATAGCGCTCCTGTTCAACCCACACCACTACATCTCGTGGTCACACCGACAGTGTACGCACCAGCCAGCACACTGACAAGATGTTCCAGACTGACCCAGCCGCACAGCAGAATTCGGCTTCAGTCCAAGCTTCGACGAGCACCGACTTCTGTGCCCAACGGCACGTGGCCCGTCGAGAGAAACCAGCTTGAAGCACCGTGCGTGGAGTGCCACCTCGAAGCAGTGATAAGTTCTGTTCCGTCTCGCCTTTCCTGAGGCTCTTGACCTTTTCCCTTTCGTCCGGCAGTTCACGACGCACGTGCCTGCGCTCGCACACCATCGGTTCGGGTGGCCGTCTCCCCGTGAAGCCCCCCCACGTCAGTGCGCCGGTCGGGTCATGCAACGGCGAGGTCACTGCCGCGGTACGTCGAGCTACCGAACCCCAAAGTGCGAGCCGACCCCGAGCGCGGTTCTGGCAGCAAGGCACCGGAGCTCAGGGCTCGTTAGCACTCCCGTATGGGGCGGCTGGCGACGCCCTAAAAGTGCGTCACTCGTCCCACCACAACACGCCGGAAACCGCAGGAGTGCTCCATTGCCAGCCGAGTTCAGCAGGGAGCGACCTGTTTGGATGAGAGAAACGACGTCCGTCTCACGTCACTGACCTGGCCGATCGGGATCGCCCTGGTATGATGACCATGCGAAGCTCGACACGTAGTGGAGGAGGATACTGTATGGCACAGCCTACTGTGGTCTTTTCCCCGAAGGCGCTTATGGGCCAACAAACAACTGTATTGGTATCGGTCGAGCGCTCCAGGAACTCGGGATCCGCGTGGTATTCGTCGTCGAGGAATCGTTCGCTGGCACACTCGAAGCGAAGGGGTTCGAGGAGCGCTTGATGCGGCTGACGCCTCCCCCGGAGCAACCCGAAGAGCCCGGGCAGTTCTGGAAGGACTTTATCGCCAACACGGCACCGCACTTTCGCGAGAGCACGTTCGACCAGATTACCTCGCTCGTCGCTCCGATTTGGGAGTCTCTGATCGATGGAGCACTCTACGTCGAACCGAGACTGCGCGAAATCTTCGCAGAACTCCGCCCGGACGTCATCGTCGAGGACAATGTGGTTGCCTTTCCGGCAGTCGTCACGGCAGGTGTGCCGTGGGTCCGCATCATATCCTGCAATCCGCTCGAAATCCCGGATCCCGACTTGCCGCCAGCCTTGAGCGGCCTACCGACTCATGACCGGTCACAATGGGAAGCCTGGCGACGAGCCTACTGGGAAGCGGTCGCCCCGCTGTACGAGAAGCTCGACACGTTCTGTCGCGAGCAGGGAGCCCCTCCCCTGCCCCCGAAGCAATTCATCTGGGAAAGCCCCTATCTCAACTTGTACCTGTACCCCGCCGAGCTCGACTACCCCCGCTCGCGACCTTTGGCGCCGACTTGGCATCGGATCGACTCCTCGGTCCGCGACACCGAGCTGCCCTTCACGCTACCGGATCGCTTACATGACGGCGGCCCACTCCTTTACGTCAGCCTGGGTAGCCTCGGCTCAGCTGAACCAGAACTCATGGGGCGCTTGGTGGAACTCCTGGGGCGAACCGACTACCGGGTCATCATGAGCTTGGGGCCACAGAAAAACAAGCTGCCGCTACCGGACAACGTGTGGGGTGACGAGTACCTGCCACAGCCGTCGATCTTGCCGCTCGTCGATGCAGTGATCACGCACGGTGGCAACAACACGACGACGGAGTGCATGCATTTCGGCAAGCCCATGCTCGTCCTACCACTGTTTTGGGACCAGCACGACAATGCCCAACGCGTAGCCGAGTGCGACTTCGGTTTTCGCTTCCATCCCTACCAGTTTAGCGACGAAGACTTTTTCCGTGCCCTCGAGGATCTGCTGACGAACCAAGAGCGCCGAGCGCGCCTCGCTGCGGCCAGCGCACGCATCCAGGCTGCCGATGGCCGCCGCCGAGCCGCTCGCTTGATCAGCGAGCTGGCACGGACGAAACAACCGATCCATCGTGCCTGAGGACGGAGCAAATGGCCACCCACCAGGGCCGCTCCTGACTGACGTGTTGACCGCCCCGCTGCACAGGGCTGGGGGCGGCTCGCTCGGCTATCGCACTAGTCGCGCACGGTCGTCGAGACGAAGGCGCAATCGCGCGAGACGCCGGGCGAGACGAGCGTCGGCGAGCGCGCAGGTAACCCGGCTCAGGAAGGCAGGTGCCGGAGCTACCGGGCGT
>BEID01000324.1 GCA_002898975.1 bacterium HR27
GATTGGTCTCGACATGCCCATACATGATCGTCGCTGTCGTCGGAATACCGAGGCGGTGCGCTGTCGTAATGACCTCGATCCACTGTGCCGTCGTGATCCGTCCCGGGGAAATCATCCGGCGCACCTCATCATCGAGGATCTCCGCTGACGTCCCGGGAAGGGAGCCGACGCCAGCCTCCTTCAACCGCAGCAGGTACTCCTCGATCGAACAGCGTGCGCGCAGCGCACCGTAGACCACCTCCTCTGGCGAGAACCCGTGGATATGGATCTCCGGCAGTTCAGCCTTGATGGCACGACAGATCGTGGGATAGAGGTCAGGATCCATCTTCGGCGGCAAACCAGCCTGGATGCACACCTCGGTCGCGCCGAGCTCCCAAGCCTCCTTCGCCCGACGGACGATCTCTTCCAGTGGCAGGAAATAGCCCTGTTCCTCGCGATGTCCGCGGGAGAAGGCACAAAAGCCACAACGCTTGATGCAGACATTGGTGAAGTTGATGTTCCGGTTGACGACGTACGTCACCACATCCCCGACAGCGCGACGCAGCAACTCGTCCGCCACGAGCGTCACCAGGAGCAGGTCATGCCCGTGCGCGTCGAACAGTCGCTCACCCTCCTCGATGGTCACCTCGTGGCCGGCGAGCACCCGATCCAGGATACGAGCGACATCCAGTGACGCCGAGGCGAGCAGCCGATCCAACAGATCGCGGAGAGCATTACCTTCCTGCATCACCACAACTCCTTCTCCGGCGGAACCAAGCCACCAGCGTCGACCATACCAGCGACCTGCTCGCGGATCGCCGGATCGAGAAACGTGTCTCCCTGCCGAACGTATTCCGGATAGACGGCCAGTCGTTCGCGCAGGGTGAAGCCCAATCGTTCCGTGCGCTCCTTGAGTTCACGGAGATGCGGCCAGGCACGTTCAGGATTGATGAAATCCCGCGTGACAGGGGAGACGCCGCCCCAATCGTCAAGCCCAGCCAGCAAGTACAGATCATACCCGTCCGGCATCAGGTTCGGCGGCGCCTGCACTGCAGTCGTCGTACCGAGAATCAACCGGGCCACCGCGAGCGTCCGCAACATATCGAGTAATGTCGGCTCGGGCCAATCGCGCATTCGGATGTCCGACTTGCGACGGAAGTTCTGCACGATCACTTCCTGGATATGCCCGTAGCGATCCTGCAGCGCGCGAATCGCATACAGTGAATCGACCCGCTCGTGCGAAGTCTCGCCGATCCCGATGAGAATTCCGGTCGTGAACGGCACGCGTAGTCGTCCGGCTGCCTCGATCGTCTCCAATCGCACCGCCGGCACCTTGTCCGGACAACCGCGATGCGCACCGCCGCGCTCGAGCAACCGCTCGCTGATCGTCTCCAGCATCAATCCCATGCTGGCGGTGACGGGGCGCAGCAGAGCAATATCGTCCTCCGTCATCACACCGGGATTGGCATGGGGCAGGAGGCCTGTCCGCTCCAGCACCAACGCACACATATCGCGCAGGTACTCGATCGTCCGCGCATAACCACGGGCTGCAAGCCACGCTCGATAGGACGCATAACGGAGTTCCGGCTTGTCCCCCAGGCTGAAAAGTGCTTCCTTGCAGCCGGCAGCACGACCAGCCTCGGCCACCGCCAGCACTTCCTCTGGCGTCATCGTGTGCGCACGCGGATCGCTCGGCCGGCGCACGAATGTACAGTAGGCACACTGATCTCGACATAAGTTTGTCAGCGGGAGAAATACCTTCCGCGAGTAGGTAACAGTACGCCCGGAACGACGTTCCCGTATCGTGCGCGCCGCCTCGAGCAGCAGCGGCAACGTGTCGATATCAGCCTCTATCAGTCGATAGGCCACCGCAGGCTCGAGAGAGCCGGAATCGACGGCATCGGCGAGGGCTCGCTCGAGTCCCTTATCCACAGGCCTCAAGGGGACAATCTCCAGGGTCACCGGAAGGCCCCTCCTTTCTGCACCGCCCGAACGCCGGTCAGTATGGATCACCAACGACGCCATGACCAATGCGCCTTGGCGATCCTCGACCTCTTTTCGGTTATCCTGACTCGTACACGGCGAGGAGGTACCATGCAGCCGAGCGAACACTGGCTGGCACAGATCTGGCAAGAGCAATGGCTCATCGATGATCTCAGAACAACGGATGGTCACTGGATCCGCATTGTCTACCGCGGCATCTGGACGCATCGCCGCGGACCTGACTTCGCCGACGCTTTGATCGACCTCGGTGGTACGCTCCTCTCCGGCGATATCGAACTGCACGTCCGCGCATCGGACTGGTTCGCGCACGGCCATCACGAGGACCCAGCCTACGACACCGTCGTGCTCCATGCCGTCTGGTACGACGACCTGGGGCAACCAGCAACGCGCCGCGACGGGCGCGCGATTCCGACACTCGAGCTCCGCCACTTCGTGGCTGTCCCACCGCACCAGGACAGGCTACCGGCTACCCGCCCCCTCGGTGCGCTCGGTTTCCAGTACTGCGCGCCGGAACTCGTCACCAGCGAGCCCGAGACGCTGCACCGCGTGCTCGAAGCGGCGGGCGATCAGCGCCTCCGCGATAAGGTCGCCCGCGTTCACGCCCGTCTCGTAGGCGAGGCCCCGGGCCAGACGCTGTACTGGCTCCTGGCTGACGCACTGGGTTACCACCGCAATCGTGACGGCATGCGAACCGTGGCCGAAAACGTCCCACTCGAGCGGATCGAACGGGCGCTCTTCCACGCCACGCACCAGCAGCGTTTCACGATCGCAGCCGCCCTCCTCCTCGGCACGAGCGGCTTCCTCCCGCTTTCCGATCGGGAACGCAGCCTGGTAAAGCTTGAGTCCGCCACCTGGCAAGCCATCGAGACCCGATGGACGAGCAGCAGTAGAGACCTCGTGACCACCACGCCACGCTGGTACCTGAGCGGGATACGTCCCACCAACCACCCGCTTCGCCGACTTCTCACGCTGGCATCGATCGTCTCCTCCAGCGAGCGGGGCCTCCTGCAGGAATGCATCGATCGGATCCGAGCGGATCGTCCGCGTGCAGCGCTGTCCCGGTGGCTCCTGAGCCCGCCGGTACCGATCGGGCGGGATCGCCTCCACGATATTCTGGTGAACGTC
>BEID01000325.1 GCA_002898975.1 bacterium HR27
GGGTCGCGTCCTCGGCTGAGAACTCGACGTCGCTCACGTAGCGCTTGGCGGCACGGACTGCGAAGCGAGCGGCCTCGAGGACCTGCTCCGGAGTCTTGCGCAGCTTGTACTCCATATGGATGGGCGAGGTCGCGATGAAGGTGTGGATGCGGGGCTGCTCGGCCTCGCGCACGCCTTCCCAGGCAGCATCGATGTCCTGCTGGTTGGCGCGAGCCAGAGCGCAGATGGTGACCCCCTTCACCTCGCGACTGATCCGTTGGACCGCGCGGAGGTCTCCGGGCGAGGCAGCCGGGAACCCTGCCTCGATGATGTCGACGCCCAGCTTGACCAGCTGGCGGGCTACTTCGACCTTCTCGTCTTCGGTCATCGTCGCGCCGGGCGACTGCTCGCCGTCGCGTAGTGTCGTATCGAAAATGATGACTCGCTCGCTCATCGTCTCCCCTCCGGTGGTCATTGCTGACAGTCAGACGGCCTCCCAGGCGGGAGGCCGCGCACTGGCTCGTCTGGCACGACCGTCACGACCGTCCCGCGTCTCTCGTGGCCCCTCCCCGGGGCCGGCTAAGGGAGAGTCGGAGCAAGCTCGAAACCCGATAAAACATCGCTGTCCCTCTGACGCCAAACGGCCCGTCCACGAAGGGACGGGCCGTTCCCGTGGTACCACCCTACTTGGCCGCCGCCGCTCGCTGCAGCGACGCCCACTCTCCGCGCTGTAACGGGCGCATCCCGGCACACGCTACTCGAACGCGTTCGCGCATGCAGCTCCGGGACGAGTTCGCGCGCTGCTCCGCACCGGGCTCCCACCATCCCCCGGTTCGCTGGCCGGACTCGGCGCGCTACTGCTTCCCTTCCGCGCCTTTGCCCGCAAGCCTACCAGGCCCTCCCAGCGTTTGTCAAGTGCCCGGTTGCTCATATCGTCCGCCCAGGGCTGCGCTCACGAGCCGCGGAACGCGACGGTCATGCTGGTCGAACCTTCCTCCTCGCCGTTCTCCTGTTCCGGCGCTGCCTGACGATTACGCCGTTCGCCCCCCTCGCCACCTTCCCCGAAAGTCGCGATCAGTCCTTGGATGAGTTGCTGCTTCTCCTGGGCGGACAGGTTCGCTTCCGGATGGAGCGGCAGGTAGAACCAGGGCGGCATCTTGCCTTCCTGAATCTGCTCGACCGATTCGTCGCACTTCCGTTCGCCACCCACTCCCCATTCGGAAACGTTGCACTTTTGCCGCCCTTCGGTGACGTCACGGTAGGCGAGGAAGGCAGCCGGGGCGACGTAGGTGTACCAGCGCCAGTTCGTCTGGTTGGAGTGACAGTCGCCGCAGGCTCGCATGAAGAGCTCGCGTGTCTGCGGACTGTCCCAGTTAGGTTCGGCGACGACCGGCGGATTGGTTCGAGGTAGTGCCAGGGCGACGCCCTGCAAGACGATGAAGAGCGCGACGAGCACGCCGCCAGCGATCAGCGCGACCCGTCGCCAGCGCGAGCGCGCGGTGCGGACGATCGTCGTCGGTTCGGCCATGCGTGCGGTCCTCCTTCCTATTCCCTGTGCCACAACTCGATGAATGGGGCTTTTCGAGACAGAGTATCGATGTCTCGTGTAAACGCAGCGTAAACGGCTCCAGGAGTGGGCGAGCGCGCCGGTGCTGGAGCGCCGGAACGGCTTGCGCTCGAGCGGGCGAGCCCCGATACTGCCTCCGGGACGATGACGAGGAGGGAACGATGGGAATCGTCTTCGGGGCGGTGGCTCCGCACGGGTTTCCGATCATCCCGGAACTCTCCGACGATGCCGAGGGTGGTCTCGCGACGCGGGCGGCGATGGGGGTGCTCGCCCAGCGGTGTGCAGCTGCGCGACCGGACGTCCTGGTCGTGGCGACGCCGCACGGCGTCCGTGTCGACGGGATGGTCTGTCTGGCCTACACAGCACGCGGGGCAGGGACACTGCGCTGGCACGGGCGGCAGATCGAGATGAACGTGCCGCTCGATCGGGCAGCGACCGAAGCGATCGCGGAAGCCGCGCGCGAACTGGGCGTACCGATCGCACTGGCGGGGTTCGCCGGCAATCGGTGGGATCAATCGGTGATCCCGCTTGATTGGGGCACGATGACGCCGCTCTGGTTCCTCGGGCACGGGCAGAACCGGGTCGGTTACGGCGACGTCCTGGCGCCGCCCCCGGAGGACGACTCTGGCCCACCGGTCGTCATCGTGACGCCGTCGCGGCGCGTGCCGCGCGAGCAGCTGGTGACCTTCGGTGAAGCGGTCGCGGTGGCTGCCGAGCGTGACGGGCGGCGCTTCGCCTTCATCGCGAGTTGCGACTGGGCACATACGCACCGAGCCGATGGACCGTACGGGTTCCACCCGGATGCAGCCGAAGTCGATCGGATTGTCGTCGAGGCGCTGGAGGCGAACGATCCCGGTCGCCTGATCGACCTCCCGGAGGAGAAAGCGACCAACGCCGCCATCGATGGCCTCTGGCAGACGCTGATGCTGGCAGGTGTCATGCGGCGCGTGCCCATGCGGGGCGAGGTGCTCTGCTACGAGGCACCGAGTTATTACAGCATGATCGTCGCAGCGTTCGAGCCGGTGGCGGAAGGACGAGCCTGAGGATCGTCTCCTGAGGAGCTGGCCACCAGCCAGATCGGTACACGCGCGCCGATCGTTGCAGGCCGAGCCGTACCCACTCCTGCTCCCCGCTCGCTGCACAGGCCTGCTCACCTCGGCCGGGCGCCGCTCCAGAGATCGGGTGTCCCGTCTGATTGCGGTGCGTTGCGCGCTTGCGTTGGTGCTGACAGTGCGATAGGCTCGCGGTGTCGTCCGCACGGTATCGCTTCGAAAGCGAGGTGCATCGAGGTCGGTCTTCGCGCGGCTCGACCCCGAGCTGGCAGCGGTGCTCTCGGCCTTCCCGGAAGAGTTCTTGCTCGATCTGCGGGACATCCCGCTGGCACGCCAGCGCATGGCCATCCTGCGCGAGGCGCTCGCCAGCGCGATGCCGCCGCTCCCGTCCGACGTTGCCATCACCGACGAATTCGCTCCGAACGCGCTCGATGGCATGGCGGTGCGTGTTCGCCTCTACCGGCCAGTGGCGGTGCAGGGCACGCTCCCAGCGTTGGTCTGGATCCACG
>BEID01000326.1 GCA_002898975.1 bacterium HR27
GAACGGCGAGCTCTTCCCGGGCGATCCGCGCGTGGTGCTCTTGCGGCAGCTCGAGCGGGCAGCCAAGCTGGGCTTCGTCTACAACACCGGGCCCGAACTCGAGTTCTTCCTCTTCCGCAAGGAAAACGGCAAGATCGTGCCGCTGCCCCACGACCAGGGGAGCTACTTCGACCTGACGACCGACCTCGCCGCCGAGATCCGCAAGGACATGATCCGCGCGCTCGAGGCCTTCGGCATCAAGGTCGAAGCTGGGCACCACGAGGTCGCCGTCGGCCAGCATGAGATCGACTTCGAATACTCCGATGCGCTGACGACCGCTGATAATACCGTTACGTTCAAGTACACGCTCAAGGCGATCGCCCAGCGGCACGACCTCTATGCGACCTTCATGCCCAAGCCGATCGCTGGGATCGCTGGCAACGGTATGCATACGCACCAGAGTCTGGCATCGATCGAGACCGGCCACAACCTGTTCGTCGATACCGACGATCCCTACGGCCTCTCCGATATCGCCAAGCATTTCATCGCCGGGCAGCTCTACCACGCCCGCGGCATGTGCGCCGTGCTGGCACCGCTCGTCAACAGCTACAAGCGTCTGGTTCCGGGCTACGAAGCACCGGTCTACATCAGTTGGGCACGCCAGAACCGCTCGGCGTTGATCCGCGTTCCGGCCGTGCGTCACGGTCGACTCCAGGCGACACGGATCGAGCTGCGCTGCCCCGACCCGTCGGCTAACCCCTATCTCGCCTACGCGGTCATGCTGGCTGCCGGTCTCGACGGCATCGAGCGCAAGCTGCCGCTGCCCGAACCAGTGGAGGAGAACGTCTACCACTTCACTGAAGAGGACTTGAAGCGGCGCAATATCCAGACGCTCCCTGCGACGCTCGGCGAGGCGATGGCGGAACTGGAGAAGGACGAAGTGATTCGCGAGGCGCTCGGTGAGCATGTGTTCGAGCGGCTGCTCGAGGCGCAGAAGCGCGACTGGGACGCCTTCCGCCAGTACGTGACGCAGTGGGAACTCGATCGCTACCTCGAGATTTATTGAGATTTGCCGAACACAGCGCGATTCACTGAACAGCCGCCACTGGCCTGCCTGGGATCAGGCAGGCCAGTGGCGTTCGTCACCGGCAGCGGTTCCCACTCGCTGCAGCGGTTGAGCTTGACAGTGGCTCCCACCATGGCTGACACTCGGTACGACAGCGTTCTGCGCCGAAAGGATACGCTGCATGCTGCGTTCCATCGTGCTCGTGCTCGCGGTACTGTTCGTCAGCGCCTGTTCGCTCCCCCAGCAACCGACACCGACTCCCCTGCCTCCGACGCCGACACCCTTCCCCGAGGGAACACCGGCCCTCTCTCCAGCCGACCAGGCGCGGGTGACTGCCTGGGCCGACGCGTGGGCAACCGTCCAGCGGTTCCGTGCCGAGATCACGGCCTACGATAGCTCCGGCGCGCTGCGCCAGCGGTTGGAACTGGCCGTCATCTTGCCGGATCGCCTCCATGCCGTCCAGTACGATCCTGCAAGCGGTCAGCCCACGCAGGAGTGGATCATCGTCGGTGATGCCGGCTGGGTCCGCAGCGGCGACCGCTGGCAACTCGGGCAGATCCAGCAGCCACTCGACCTCGCGAGCCTCTACGATCCCAGCTCGCTCGCCGCTGCCCGCACAGGGCCGAACGGTGGCACCAGCGTGACGTTGGAGGAGCTGCCAGCCGAAACGGTCAGCGGTATTCTCTGCGAGAAGTGGGCGATCACGGTCACGCCAGCCGGTCAGGAGCCGAACCAGCTGATTCTTTGGATCGGTCAGGCGGATCAGTTGCCGCGCCAGTTGCGCACCGAGTATCCGGACGGTTCGATACTCATCCTACGCTACTGGGGATTCGAGGACGCGTTCACGATCGAACCACCAGGCACGAGCGAACAGTGATCGAGAGGGAACGAGGGTGAACGACACGACGACTGTCGCGGTGCTGGTCGGTACGGTCGTTCTCGCCGGGCTCGTTGCAGCGCTCGCGCTCGTTCTCTGGGCCAGCCGCCGGACGGGTGGACATGTTCCCGACCTCGCTCCGCTGCAGAGTACGCTGGCTGCGCTGCAAGAAACCGCGCGTAACCAGTCGCAACAGGTCAGCGAGCTGGCGCGCTCGCTCGCCGATCTTTCCACCGCCACCTCTCAGCTCCAGATCCGCACCCAGGCGACCGAGCAGCACCAGATCCAGCTCCAGAGCGGACTGCAGCGGCTGAGCGAGAGCGTGCGGGAACTCCAAGGGAAACTCGACGAGTCAGCCCGCCAACACCTGCAGCACACGACGACTCTCGCCCAGGCGCTCCAGCAACTCGCCACCCGCACGGCCGAGCTGCAGAGTCGCACGCAGACCAGCGAGCAGCGACAGGTGCAACTCCAGGATGCGCTGCAGCGACTCGGTGAACTGCTCGGTGAACTGCGCAGCAGCCTCCACAATCTCTCGAAGCAACACGATACGACGAGTGGCCGGATCGACCAGCTGCAGCAGGCGCTGGCGACCGCCCAGCAGGCGCTCCTCGAGCTGCGCCGTAACGACGAGGAAGCGCGCCGCCAGCAGGAGGAACTCGCCCGCTTCATCGCCCGGATCGACGCAGTCCTGACCGGATCGGCCTCGCGCGGTGCTGCTGGCGAGCATGTTCTCGAAGCTATCCTGGAGCACCTTCCGGCCGAGTTCAAGGCATTCGACCTGCGGATCCGGAACCGTATCGTCGAGTTCGCTTTTCGGCTACCCAACGGGAAACACGTTCCGGTCGATTCCAAATGGGTCGGTGTCCACCAGCTCGAGGAACTCGAGGAGACAGGCAGCGAACAGGTACGCCGCGAGCTGGAAGTGCTCCTCGAGCGGCGGATCGACGACGTCACCGCCTACCTCGATCCCGAGCTGACAATGGGGCTGGCCATCATCGCGGTTCCGGACGCTGTCTACCGCTGGACGCAGCGACTCCATGCTCGGGCGCTCGAGCGTGGTGTCGTGGTCATCTCCTACAGCATGGCGATCCCCTACTTCCTCACGTTGCTCCACCTCGCGATACGCTTCCTCCGCGAGGAAAACAGCCCGCGCATCTCCTCGCTGTCGCACCCGCTCGAACA
>BEID01000327.1 GCA_002898975.1 bacterium HR27
CAGCGGGCCACTCGGCGGAACGGTCAATGCGGGAACCGGTATCGTGGTCGTCGCCACCGACCGGAACGTCTTGGCACTCGTACCGGGATCGGGCACCTCGACACGCCCGCGCACGCTGGAAGATCTGGAGCCACCGGAGTGGCGCGCGGCGTTCGCGGCAGCGTTGAACGGCGAACGAGACCTCTCCACGAGCGGCCCGCTCGTCCGCACGGCCGAGGGCGGCCGTGTTCTCGTCAGCGCCTACCCGATCGTGGACGCTCAGGGAACCGTCGTGGGAGCGGTCGGCTTGCGCACGCAGCCGCTCGCGGTCGCTGGGGAGTCGTCCTGGACGCGCCTGGCGACACTCGTGGTCGCGACCGGCTTCGCGCTCCTCGAGTTGCTCGTCGTCGCGGCGATTCCAGCCACCGTCGTCTCGGTGGTGGCCAGCGTTCTCCTCACCCGTCGCATGACGCGTCAGGTGCAGGAACTGGAATCGGCGACCGAGGCGATCGTGCAGGGTGATCTCGGGCGCCGGGTGCCGGTCG
This sequence comes from bacterium HR27, assembly GCA_002898975.1. GTDB lineage: Bacteria > Chloroflexota > Chloroflexia > Thermomicrobiales > Thermomicrobiaceae > Thermomicrobium. The sequence continues at coordinate 525 of BEID01000327.1, forward strand.
TCGCGCGCGACGAACTGGGGCGCCTGGCCGAGCGGTTCAATGTCCTGACGGTGGCGCTCGAGCGGCTGGAAACACAGCGCAAGCGCTTCTTCGCGAACATCGCCCACGACTTGCGAACGCCGCTGGCGGTCATTCGTGCCCAGGCAGAAGTGCTGGCCCAGGATCCAGCGGGGCAGGCAGCGCCGGTACGCCCGGGTCTGGAACGGATCATCGACGAAGTCGAGGTCTTGGGGCGGCTCGTGGACGACCTCTTTACCCTCGCCCGTCTCGACGAACGAGGGCTACCGCTCTCACTCCAGCCGCTCGAGGTGCGCCCGCTCATCACTGCCGTCCTCGATGCGATGCGGCCGCTGGCACGACGGGCCGGTCACATCGCCCTCGCGATCGAGGTCGCCCCGCACTGTCCACCGGTTCGAGCCGATCCGCTCCGGCTCCGGCAAGTACTGGTGAACCTCCTGCACAATGCGCTGCGGCACACGCCGGAAGGGGGTGCGATCCAGGTCACGGCACACCCGGAGGGTGACGCGGTCCTTTTCCGCGTCCGGGATACCGGTTGTGGTCTACCGGCCAGTCTCCGCGAAGACGTCTTCACACGCTACCACCGCACGAGTGACCCGGCATCCGGTGCCGGTCTCGGTCTCGCGGTCGCGCGGCAGCTCGTCGAAGCCCAGGGTGGGCAGATCTGGATCGACAGTGTCCCTGGCGAGGGGACGGTCGTCTCGTTCGCGCTCCCGGCAGCGACCGTAGCCGACGCGGCCCTTGCCTCCACCGGGGAATGCTCCAGCTGACGACCCGCTGGCGCTCGCCGTCGCTCGTCAGTCCCCACAGCGTCCAGCGGTCGACCCACAGCACATCGGTGACCTCGGTCACGACGCGGAGTACCGCTCGCCCGCTGCGGTCGCTCACCGTGAGCGTCGTACCGAGCGCATAGGCCAGGAGCGAACCGTCGGGCGCCCAAGCGAGACCGTTTCCGGCCGGGCCGGAGGCCAGCAGCAGCGGGCGTTGCGGATCGTCCAACCGGATCGAGACGATGGCGTCAGTCGTTCCCCGCCGGGCACGAACCGCGACGACTCGCTCAGCCGGGTCGTGCTCGACCCAGCACCGCTCGACAGCTCCCGCGAGGAACGGACGGAACCGGGTCACGACACGGTCGCGCACCTGGTCGTCCACGATGTCGAGCACGTGGATTTCCAGGTACCGGTCGGGCAGCGGAGCCGCTACCAGCAGTGTCCCCGCTCGTTGCCAGGTCGCACAGGGTAGACCGTTCAGTTCACCCGGACGCCAGCGACGGAGCGACGTCGTCCACGGCAGGAACGCCGTCCAGAGCACCAGCGTCCCGTCCGCTGACTGGCTCAGCGCTGCCACGCGCCCATCCGGACCGACCAGCACCCAGCTGACGCTGCCTCGTCGGGGGTCGTCGAGGGGGACGAACTCCGGTTGCCAGACACCATCGAGCGAGCGGCTGACGAGACGGATCCGCCCGTCCGTGCCGATGGCGAAAAAGCCCAGCCCACTCGGATGCCAGCTCGGTTCGCGGAGCGGCCACGGTTCGGTCAACTGGATACCGCTCGCTGCATCCCAGACGGCCAGTTCGTCTGCTCGAGGCGGTGCGAGGAACCATCGTCCGCCGGCAGCCAGCCGCAACGTCCCCGGGGCCAGCGCTCCCGCTGGCTGGAGCGGCACCGTGGGTGACGATACCGGAAGCTGTTCAACGATCTCGGCCAGCGGTTGTCCCCAGGCATCGAACCCCCACCGGCCCGGCACAGTCGCCAGGAACTCGACGCCGTTGGCAGTGAGAAGAGCCAGTTCGGTCACCTCGGACGGCGCGCCGGCCGGCGGAGCCGGAAGCGTCCGCACCGCCACGAAGAGCGGCTGGTCGCCGAGCCAGAGGAGAGCGAGCAGGCCATTCGCTCGATCCAGCTGTAGGACGAGGCGGCGTTCTCCGGTAGCCAGGTGCAGTTCCCAGACGTCGCGTCGCGCGTTCTGGCCGAGCGGAGCAGCCGCGTAGTAGAGGCGCGAGCCGTTGGGAGCGACCGCCAGCGGCCGGAAAGCGAGTCCCGGTCGAGCGGGAATCAGCAAGGTCTGGTGGCCTGACCGGTCGAGCATTACCAGTTCCGTCGGCGCTGGGAGCTGGGTCACGCCGGCCGGACGACGGGTCACGACGACGCGCGAACTATCGGGAAACCAGAGCGGACGGTCACCAGGAACGACGCTGTCGACCTGCCCGAGCCGGACGATCCCACCAGCCCCCGCCTGCGTCACGAGATCGACGGTGTGTGCAGTCGCGCCCGGGCCAGTCGGATCCAGCGGGCGAACGAGCGCCAAAGCCGTACCGTCCGGCGCTGGTACGGCATCGGCGACGAGTTCGGACACCAGCGTCTCTTCCTGGCCCCTCCTGGCATCGAACGCCAGGAGCCGCGACTCGCGCCGCAAGCGTTCGAGGAACTCGGCGTCCCGTTCGTAGGGCAAGCGCACTGGTGTTTCGCGAACGAGCAGTCGCTGGCCGTCGAGCCACGCGAGCGGCCGTCGCGTCGTCGCACGTTCCCAGCGCCCTCGGGCTGCCCGGCTACC
>BEID01000328.1 GCA_002898975.1 bacterium HR27
GCTGCTCTCATTCACCAGGACAACGTACATGACTGCTCCGACATGAACGAAGGGAGGCGAGCATGCCGGATCAGGTCGGAACTGGTGCTACCGGGGCGATCGAGGGGTTGCTCATCGAGACGCGGCGTTTCCCGCCTCCGCCGGAGTTCGCCGCTCAGGCGAACATCAATGATCCGTCCGTCTACGAACGGGCGCGGCGCGATCCGGAAGGCTTCTGGGCGTCGATCGCACAGGAGCTGGAGTGGGACGAACCCTGGCATACCGTTATGGAATGGAACCCGCCGTGGGTCAAGTGGTTCGTCGGCGGGAAGCTCAATGCCTCGGTGAACTGCGTCGATCGGCACCTGCGGGCGGGCCGGCGTACGAAGGCTGCGATCATCTGGGAAGGCGAACCCGGCGACGAGCGGGTGCTGACCTATCAGGATCTCTACCGCGAGGTTAACCGTGTCGCGCTCGCTCTGCGGCAGCTCGGTATCCAGAAGGGTGACCGCGTTGCCATCTATCTCCCGATGATTCCGGAATTGCCGATCGCCATGCTGGCCTGCGCTCGTATCGGCGCACCGCACTCGGTGGTGTTCGCGGGGTTCAGCGCCGATGCGCTGGCTGACCGGATCAACGACTGCGGTGCCCGATTACTGATAACCGCTGATGGTGGTTATCGGCGTGGACGCGTGATCCCGTTAAAGGAAATCGCCGACAAGGCGCTCGAGCGTTGCCCGTCGGTCGAGAAGGTCGTGGTCGTCCGTCGAGTTGGCGAGAGCCAACCGGTCACGATGCAGGAGGGGCGCGACCTCTGGTGGCACGACGTGCTTGCCACAGTGCGTGAACGCTACTGCCCACCCGAATCGGTCGACAGCGAGCACCCGCTCTACATCTTGTATACGTCCGGTACGACCGGGAAGCCCAAGGGGCAGCTTCACACGACCGGTGGCTATCTGACGGGTGTGTATATCACATCCAAGTGGGTGTTCGATCTGAAACCGGACGACATCTACTTCTGCACGGCCGATATCGGCTGGGTCACCGGTCACAGCTACATCGTCTACGGGCCGCTCGCCAACGGAGCGACGGTCGTGATCTACGAGGGATCACCCGATTGGCCGGACAAGGATCGGTTCTGGGACATCGTCGAGCGGCGCCATGTGACGATCCTCTACACCTCACCGACGGCCATCCGACAGTTCATGCGCTGGGGGCCTGAATATCCGGCCCGACACGATCTTTCGAGCTTGCGGCTCCTGGGTACGGTGGGAGAACCGATCAATCCCGAAGCGTGGATGTGGTACCACCAGCATATCGGTGGCGGTCGGTGCCCGATCGTCGATACCTGGTGGCAGACCGAAACCGGAATGATCATGATCACACCGCTGCCTGGTCTCACGACGACGAAACCGGGTTCAGCGACCTTGCCGTTCCCCGGTATCGAGCCGGATATCCTGGACGAGGCTGGCAATCCCGTCCCGGTCGGGCAAGGTGGCTATCTAGTGATCCGGCGACCATGGCCGGCGATCTCGCGGACGCTCTGGGGTGATCCGGATCGCTACGTGAACACGTACTTCTCCAAGTACGGGCCGTCGATCTACGTGACCGGCGACGGGGCGAAGCGTGACGAAGACGGCTATTTCTGGATCCTCGGCCGGGTCGATGACGTTCTCAACGTGGCGGGGCACCGGCTCGGAACGATGGAACTGGAGAGCGCGCTCGTCGCGCATCCTGCTGTGGCCGAAGCAGCGGTGATCGGCGTGAGCCATGAGATCAAGGGGCAGGTACCGGTCGCATTCGTCAGTGTGCGCGCAGGGTACACGCCGAGTGAGGAACTCGCTGAAGAGCTGCGGCGACACGTCGCCGAGACGATCGGGCCGATCGCGCGGCCGGAGCGCGTGATCTTCGTCGCGGACCTGCCGAAGACGCGGAGCGCGAAGATCATGCGACGGCTGCTCCGTGATATCGCGGAAGGGCGCGTGCTCGGCGATACCACGACCTTGACTGATCCCGCTGTCGTCGAAGAAATCAAGCGCACCTGGATCGCCGAGCACGGCGAACAAGCCTAGAAGGCGCGTCGAGACCAGGTACCTGCGGCGGGGCAATTCCCCCGCCGCAGGTCTTTGTGATCGCGTGGAGAGGTGCGACATGCCTGTTCCGGTCATCATCAGTGCTGTACGAACACCGATCGGCCGTTTCGGCGGTGCCTTGAAGGACGTACCCGCCTGGCGCCTCGGGGCCGTGGTGATCGCTGAGGCATTACGGCGGGCCGATCTCGAGCCCGCGGCGGTCGACGATGTGCTGTTCGGCAATGTCCTGCAAGCCGGTCAAGGGATGAATCCAGCACGCCGAGCGGCGATCGCTGCTGGGATACCGGAAGCTGTGCCAGCCATGACGATCAACATGGTGTGCGGTTCAGGCCTGCGTGCTGTTGCCGCAGCAGCCCAGGCGATCACGATCGGCGATGCGGAGATCATCATCGCAGGTGGCATGGAGAGTATGTCCCAAGCCCCCTACCTATTGACAGGGGCACGGTTCGGCTATCGGCTGGGACACGGGACGCTCATCGATTCGATGGTGTCGGACGGGCTCACGGATGCCTTCTATGACTGTCATATGGGTGTCACCGCGGAGAACATCGCTCGTGAGTACGCAATCAGCCGAGAAGAGCAGGATCGCTACGCCCTCGAGAGCCAACGCCGCGCCGCACGCGCTTGGAATGACGGTTTCTTCGCTGACGAAATCGTCCCGGTGGAGGTGAATGGACCGCGTGGGACGGAGCGATTCGAGCGAGACGAGCACCTGCGGCCTGACACGACGTGCGAGGCACTCCAGCGACTGCGTCCGGCTTTCGATCCGCAGGGTACCGTCACGGCTGGCAACGCGTCCGGGATCAACGATGGGGCGGCTGCTCTCGTGATCATGTCAGAAGAGCGTGCCCGTGAACTGGACTTGCAGCCACTGGCGGTCATTCGTTCGTGGGCGTGGGCAGGGGTCTCGCCACGCGTCATGGGGCTGGGACCGATTCCGGCACTCCGCGAAGCGCTGGCGCGAATCGGCCTGCGCATCGGGGACATCGATTTG
>BEID01000329.1 GCA_002898975.1 bacterium HR27
GATGATCGCGATCAAGGTACGTGGGAGCGCCAGTCCGGATCCGTTCAGCGTGTGCACGTGCTGCGGTCGTGCTCCCTCGCTCGGGCGGAAGCGGATGTTGGCCCGCCGTGCCTGGAAGTCGCGGAAGTTCGAGCAGGAGGAGACCTCGAGCCATTCCTGGGAGCCGGGTGCCCACACTTCGAGGTCGAACTTCTTCGCGGCGGTGAAGGAAAGATCACCAGTACACATCTGGACGACCCGGTAGGGGAGGTCGAGCCGGCGCAGTACGTCCTCGGCGTCGGCGACCAGGCGCTGGAGTTCCTCGTCGGAGCGGTCCGGCTCGACGAACTTCACCATCTCGACCTTCTCGAACTGGTGCACGCGCTTGATGCCGCGCACATCGCGGCCAGCGGAGACTTTTTCTTTCCGGAAACAGGGTGTCGCTGCGACCAGATAGATCGGCAGGGATCCGGGCGGAAGGATCTCATCGCGGAACAGATTGGTCACCGGCACCTCGGCGGTCGGGATCAACCAGAGGTCGGTTTCCTCGTCGTGATAGAGGTTGTCCCCGAACTTGGGTAAATTCCCCGTGCCGATCATCGCTTCGCGCCGGACGAGGAACGGCGGATAGACCTCGAAATAGCCGTGCTCGTTGACGTGGAGGTCGATCATCCAGGTGATGAGCGCCCGCTGGAGCCGGGCGAGGTCGCCACGCAAGACGTAGAAGCGGCTGCCGGCAATCTTCACACCGCGCGCGAAGTCGATGAGTCCCAGTTCCTCGGCGATTTCCCAGTGCGGCTTGACCGGAAAATCGAACGTGCGCGGCTCACCCCAATGGCGCACGACGACGTTGCCGCTCTCGTCGGGGCCGACCGGAACATCCGGATCGGGCAGATTGGGAACCTCAAGCAGCAGTGCCTGGAGCCGCTCCTCGACCGTAGCGAGTTCCCGGTCGAGTTGCTCGATACGGTCGCCGAGCTGGCGCATGGCGGCGATAGCTGCCTCTCGGTCGGGGCCCGGTGGCATCTGGCCGATCCGCTTCGATTCGGCATTGCGTTGCGCCTTGAGCTGTTCGACCTCGGCGACCAGCTGGCGTCGCCGTTCGTCGAGTTGGAGGATCTCGTCGATCGGTGCTTCGGTATTGAGTTTGCGCAGGGCTTCACGCACGAGGTCCGGCTGTTCGCGAATCAGCCTCAGGTCGAGCATCTCTCCCCCTTCGGCAACCAACGAACACGATAAGTCGGCCGTGTCCGGTGCTGCACGAGTTTATCGACTGCGGCGCCTCGTGACGTCAAGGTCGGGAAGGAACTTGAGCCAGCTCTCGTGCACCGGCGTGCGGAGCAAGCGCTCGACTACGTAGTAGCGTCCCGGACGCGGCTCGAACGGTTGTCGCAGGAGTTGCATCCGGGCCTCAGCGAGCGACTTCCCTCCTTTGCGATGGTTGCACGCCCGGCAGGCGCTCACGACGTTCTCCCACGTGTGCGGGCCGCCGCGTGAGCGAGGAATCACGTGGTCGATCGTCAAGTCATGCGTGCGAACCCCGCAATACTGACAGGTGTAGTTGTCGCGCACAAAGACTTCCCGGCGTGTCAACCGGACGCGGACGGGCGGCCGCTTGACAAGCGTGAAGAGGCGGATGACCGACGGTGCCGGGAATCGCTGGTGTGTCGAAGCAACATCGTGCTCGTACGTTTCCAAGATCTCTGCTTTCCCAGCCAGCCACAGGACGAGCGCCCGCCGCACCGTCGCTACGTGCAAGGGCTCGTAATTCTGGTTCAGAACGAGCACCGGACGATGGCCGTTGAGGGATACGGAGGCGGACCCGTCGGACGATCCGTCCAGGGCAACGTGACCGTTGTGGCGTTGAAGAGGATCGGTATCGAGCACGGTCATTCAGCCTAACACTTCCTCGCAGGGCAGCGGCGGATCGCCACTCCCTGACGGTTCTCCGGATCACTTCAATGATACCGCTCGCCAGCCCGCTTCTGCCAAACCGGAGCGGTACCCGGACAACCACGCGCGGAACCGCCCCGGTTTGCGCTCGTCAGATGCGCCAGCGCGAGCGCGGGTCGAGGAAGTCGCGCAAGGCATCGCCAACCAGATTCGCGCACAGCACGATCGCGGTGATGACGAGGCCGGGAAAGATCGCCATCCACGGTGCTTGATAGAAGTAGCGCTGGACCGAGCCGGTCAGCATGCCTCCGAGCGACGGTGCCGGTGGGGGCAGGCCGAGGCCGAGGAAGCTCAGACCAGCCTCAGCCAGGATGGCGACACCGAAGTTCACCGAGGCGAGCGCCACGATGGGGCTCCAGCAATTGGGCAACACATGCCGGAACAAGATGCGGAGATGTCCGGCACCGAGTGCTCGTGCCGCCTCGCAATAGGGAAGGCCGAGAATACGCAACGCGACGGCGCGAACGACCCGGATGTAGGGCGAGAGTAAGGCGATCGCGATGGCGAGCGCGACGTTGAACCGCGAGGGGCCGAGGATTGCGACCATCACGATCGCGATCACCAGCACCGGTAGCGCGATCAGTGCTTCGGCAAAGCGCTGGAGCACGAAATCGACGAAGCCGCCGGCGTAGGCGCTGATCAAGCCGAGCGCTGCCCCGAGGACGGTGCCCAGAACCAGCCCAGCTGTCGCGATGACGATCGAATTGCGCAACCCGAACAGGATGCGCGAGAAGATGTCCCGTCCGAGGTCATCGGTTCCGAACCAGAAGCGGGAGCTGGGGGGCTGGAGGAGCGCGTCGTAGTGCATCGCCTCTGGGCTGTATGGAGCCAGGACATCGGCCAGCAATCCAGCGAGTACCAACAGCAGGAGCCCCCCGATCGAGAGCAGGGTCAGCGGTGTGAAACGCGCGAACGTGCGCCGCGCGATCGAGATGCGTCGGACGTGTGCCGGTTGGGCAGTCTGTACAACAGCCATGGGCCTGTCCTTACCGAATTTGTGCCCGTACGCGCGGATCGACGATGACGTACGCCAGGTCGACGATCAGGTTGATGAGCACGAACAATGCTGCCTGCAGCGCCACGACAAGTTGCACGACCGGATAGTCCCGGCGGACGACCGCATCAGATC
>BEID01000330.1 GCA_002898975.1 bacterium HR27
TGGATGCCGGGGCGCTCGCCCGCCGCATCGATCGGATACCGGCCATCGCGGTTCCCGATCCGGCGGCGGCTGCACAGGCGGTGGCAGCCGGGATCCAGGCTGGCGACGTGGTGTTGTTTTTGGGGGCCGGTGATATCTGGAAGGCGGCTCGCATGCTCCGAGAGGACGGTACTGATGTCGGCACGCACCGAGCGCACGCTGACGATCCCGTTCGGTAGCCGGGAGCTGCGCGTTCGGGTCGACGAACCGCTCTCCCGCTACACGACCTTCCGCATCGGCGGGCCAGCCGATTACCTGGTGCGTGCCAGCGATCGCCCGACGCTCGAGTTCGCGCTCGAGTGGGCCGAGCGCGAAGGCCTGCCGGTGACCGTGATCGGCGGCGGCAGCAATCTGCTGATCCGCGATGGCGGGATCCGGGGGCTGGTCATCGTCTTTCGGGCAGCGGGCGAAGCGCTCGCTGGAGTCCTCGAGGTCGCACCGGACGACGGGGCGACCGTGGTGACCCTCCCGGCAACGGCTCCCCTGTCCTGGGTCGGGCATCGGACGAGCGAGCTCGGACTGGCTGGTCTCGAGTGGGCTGCTGGCCTGCCCGGTGTGGTCGGTGGCGCGGTCGTCAACAACGCAGGGGCGCACGGCGGTGAAATCGGCGCGGTTCTCGTCGACGTCGAGCTGTACGATCTGGAGGAGCGGCGCGTGGTGCGCTGGACACGCGACGTTCTGGCACCGCGTTACCGGATGACGGAACTGAAGGCGCAACCGCGACCGCGCCGGTACGTCGTCCTGGCGGCTCGGGTGCGTCTCCTCGCCGGAGACCCGGTGCGCCTGCTCCGGACAGCGGAGGAGTATGCGCGCTGGCGGCGGGAACACCAGCCGACCGGGCCGTGCGCAGGGTCCGTCTTCACCAACCCGCCGGGCACCTACGCTGGATATCTCATCGAACGAGCGGGGCTCAAGGGGTTCCAGATCGGCCGGATGCGGGTATCGGAACGACACGCCAACTTCTTCCTCAACCTGGGCGGGGCATCGGCAGCGGAAGCGCTCGCGCTCCTCGAGGCGGTACAGCGACAGGTCGCCGAGCGCTTCGGGATCGTCTTACAGCCGGAAATCGAGATCATCGGGGAGCCGTGAGCGATGACCAGAAAGCTGCGTGTCGCGGTCCTCTTCGGCGGTCAATCGGGTGAGCACGATGTCTCGCTGCGTTCCGCTCAGGCGATCCTGCGCCACATCGATCGCGAGCGCTTCGAACCGGTTCCGATCGGGATCACTCGTGACGGACAGTGGCTCGTCGGGGGCGATCCGCTGCGGGAGCTGGCTGCCCAGAGCCGGCTGCCGCTCGAGGGGATCCACGACGCCGAGCCGCTCGCTGGCGACGGTTCGACGGGTGTGCGTGTGCTGCGGGCCCCCGAGCCGTTGTGGTCGGGAGAGTTCGATGTCGTGTTCCCGGTTCTCCACGGCCCATACGGCGAAGACGGCACGATCCAGGGGCTGCTCGAGCTTGTCGGTGTCCCATACGTCGGGTGCGGGGTGCTGGCCTCGGCGGTCGCGATGGACAAACCGACGGCGAAGCGGCTCTTCGCCAGCGTCGGTCTCGACCAGGCGCGCTGGCTCGTCTTCACCTGGCAGGAATGGGAGCGTGAGCAGGCGGCGCTCGTCGCGCGCATCGAGCGGGAGCTGGGCTATCCCTGCTTCCTCAAGCCGGCCAACCTGGGGTCGAGCGTCGGCGTAAGCAAGGTGCGCAACCCGGCAGAGCTGGCGGCCGCGGTCGAGCTGGCGAACCGGTACGACCGTCGCATCCTCGTCGAGGAAGGAATCGATGCCCGCGAGCTCGAAGTGAGCGTGCTCGGCAACGAGGAACCGGTCGCCTCGATCGTCGGCGAGATCGTGCCGAGTCGCGAGTTCTATGACTACGAGGCCAAGTACGTCGATACCGGATCCCAACTCCTCATTCCGGCACCGATCAGCATGGAGCAGGCGGAAACGGTTCGGCGGATGGCGGTGGAAGCCTTCCGCGTGATCGACGGTGCTGGAATGGCGCGGGTCGACTTCTTCCTGGAGCGGCCGACCGGTCGCATCCTGATCAACGAGGTGAACACGATTCCTGGATTCACCGCGATCTCCATGTATCCCAAGCTCTGGGAGGCTTCGGGCTTGTGTTTTCGGGATCTCATCACGCGGCTGATCGAGCTCGCGCTGGAGCGCCATCGCGAGCAGCAACGGCGCCGCTCGGCATGACCGGAGCACCACCACAGCCGGTTCGGCGGCGCCGGGTCCGGCGTGCGCTGGTCGGCGGCGTGCTGACCGGGCGTATCCTGGCACTGTTGCTTCTGATCGGTGGTGCTGTGCTCCTGGTCGGCTTCCTCGAGGGAGAGCAGTATCGCGTGCGGACTGTCATCGTGAACGGGAATCGCCTCGCCTTCGCCGATACGGTGATCCGCGACAGCGGGGTGCTGGGGATGTCCGTCTTTCGGGTCGATACCCAGGCGGTGGCTGAGCGGCTGATCGAGCACCCGGCGATCGCGCAGGCCACGGTCCGGGCGTACTATCCGGATACCGTGACGATCGAGGTGGTCGAGCGTGAGCCAGCGAGCGTCTGGATCGCTGGTGACGGGCGTTGGCTCGTGGACCGGGAAGGACGGGTGATCGGCAGTGGCGACCAGGACGGTGTCCCGCACGTCGACGTCGAGGGCGGCCTCGCTTTGCAGCCCGGCGGACGCGTCCCCAGCACGGTCGCACAGGCATTGCCGGTCGTCGTCGAGCGGTACGGTGCCCGATTGGCACGCCTGGAGTACCGGTCGGCCGACGGTCTGGTGCTCGTCTTCACGAGCGGCGAGCGGATCGTGCTGGGTGATGCCGAACGCCTCGTCGAGCAACTTGCAGTTCTCGATGCCATTCTGGCGCGACCTGATGCGTGGCTCCATCTCGATCTCCGCGACCCCGATCGGCCGGTACTCTGGAAGATGAGCCCGTGAGGAACGGCACGGTGTGGTACACTCCGACCTTGACGATTGGCACAGCGTGCGGGTGGTCGGCTACCCGCTGGTAGAGGCGGGCTTGTCGGT
>BEID01000331.1 GCA_002898975.1 bacterium HR27
GGATTGCAGCAGTTGGTACCGAAGAGGGGCCGCAGGCCGAAGTAGCCCGCGTGCCCGCGCAGCGGCTCGTCGGGCCGCAGCTCGTGGACGAGCGGCGCACCCGGCTGCATCGCCTCGACCGGATCGAACACAGCCGGTAACGGCTCGTACTCGACGACGATGCGGCTGGCCGCCTCCCGCGCGGCTCGCGGCGTTTCGGCAGCGACCAGCGCCACCATGTCACCGACGTAGTGTACCCGGTCGATAGCCAGAATCGGCTGGTCTTCGATCTGCGGCCCATAGACGGGCCGGATCCCGGGAATTCGGGCGAGATCCGCTGCGGTGACGACCGCAACGACGCCAGGGACAGCGACTGCCGCGCTGGTATCGATGCGCCGGATACGGGCATGCGGCTGGGTGCTGCGCACGACGGCAGCATGGAGCATGCCGGGTACCGCAGCGTCCTGGCTGAAACGGATGCGACCGGTTACGCGCTCCAGCGCGTCGACCATCGGGACAGCTCGACCGAGCGTCATGGCGACCCCTCGATGTCGACTCGTTCAGCGAAACGGCGAACGAACTCCCATTGGCGTGGCGTTTCTACCCGCGAACCAGCCGGGGCGACCCGTCGCTCTGCTTCCGCGAGCGACAAGCCGAGCGCGATAAGCACGCCGATCGCCGTCAGGCCAGTGCGGCCGATCCCTGCGCCGCAGTGCAGCACGACATGCTGGCCGGCGCGCAGCCAGCCAGCGATTTCCCGGACGAGCGAGGCGAAGCCAGCTTCGTCCGCTGGTACACCGAAGTCAGGAATCGGGAAGCGGCGGACAGGAACAGGGAACGCTCCGGTTGCCACCGCGTGCGCGTACTCGGGCGACACGGCGAGATCCGCCAAACAGACGACCTGGTGGACACCGGCATGCACCAGTTCCTCCGCGAACCAGGCGAGGGGCTGCGTGCGCCCAGGCATCGCGCTGAGGAAGAGTCGTCCCGGCGCCAGCGATTCCAGGTCCACCGGTCGGAGCAGCGAGACTCGCATAGCCGCTCGCCTCCTCCACGAGCGCGTGTCACGCGGACGAGCTGTTTCGCGGTCGCCTCTAGCCGAGGATCTCGACGACACCGGTCGAGCCGTTCACCCGAATCCGCTGGCCCGTCTTGATGACCTGCGTCGCCACGCCCGTCCCGACGACCGCCGGGATACCGAACTCGCGCGAGACCACCGCCGGGTGCGAGAGCTGCCCACCGGAATCCGTGACCAGCCCAGCGATCTTGGTGAAGGCGATCACCCAGGCCGGGTTCGTCATTCGGCAGACGAGGATCTCGCCGCCTTTCAGCGCATCAACGTCCTCGAGCGTCTTGGCGACGAACGCTGTTCCCTCGATCACGCCCGCCGAAGCGGGAATGCCTTCGATCCGCTGGCTGACTTCACGCGGCTTAAGCGAATCGAAGAAGCGCTGCGGATAGCCCCAGAGGGTCTTGTAGGGCTCCTGGAAGAGCGCCCACTCGCTAGCTGTTCCGACCCAGTCCCGTGGCAGGATCGCGAAGGCACGCTCGCGCGCCTCACGGCGTTGGCGGACGAGTTCCTTGGCGTTGGGCAGGTTGGACGGTTCGGCAGCGAGCACCCGCAGCTCGTGGTAGCGGAGGAAGAGCACATCGTCCGGCTGGTCGAGCAGCCCCGACTCGACCAGGCGCCGGCCGATCGCGAGCAGGACATACCGCATCCGCGCGAACGTCCCCTGGTCGATGTAGAAGTGGTGGTCGGGCGTCAGCGGCATCATCTGGAGCACGCGGTGGAGCGCTGCCTCGACCCGCTCGCGTCCACGCACGTCGTCAGGTGGGATCTTGCTCAAGAGTTCCTGAATCGCCGCGTCGCGATCCTGGCGCAAGCGCTGGATCGCCTCGGGATAGGAGTAGTCGGTCTGGAGATAGCCCTGGATCGCGGCGATGATCGGCGCGGGGTTCTCGTACCAAGTCGGGTAAATGTATTCATGGCTGTACAAGGCTTTGTGGCCGAACTCGCGCTTGTACTCGTCGAGCCAGCGGAGGAACTCGCGTCCTTCTACCGTCTTCTCCAGTTCAGCGAGGATCTCGGCTGGCGTTTCCTTGCTGAAGGCCTCCGTCAGGACTGCATTGCGCTTGACGCGTTCCTTGAGTTCCCACAGCCCGTGGACCGCGTCCCAGTTGCGGTCGTTGTCGGAGACCATGATGCGCTCGAGCAAGGTCGGATCGACCTCGCCGATCACCTCGCGCACCGCCGTCTGGAAGTCGAGCGAAGCCTGGAACTGGGACAGGTTGAGGATCCAGTGGAGCCGCCAGTGCCGTTCCTGGATATCGATCGCGTCTTCCAGGAGCACCATCAGCTCCGGAAGCGTCGCCGTGTCGTAGGGATAGGTGTCCAGATACTCGAAGTTCCGCTCGATCTCGGGGCGCAAGCGCTTCTGCCACCACTCGAGCCCCTTCTCGGCGTAGACCGGCATGACCATGTTGTAGTAGGGTGCGAGTTCCTCCGCTTCCTTCGGATCACGCGGCACGACCGCAGTGAACAAGTAGCCGTTGATCAGCTTGGCCTTCCAGTCTCGGCCGAAGGGGGCACCGAAGCGACGATAGAGGTAGGCGCACGTCGCCCACCAGCCACCGAGCTCGAAGAACATCGGCGAGAGCGGGTTCGGGCAGTGGAGATCGTCCCACCACCAGAACAGCTGCTTCTCCTCCTCGCTTTCCCACTCCACCGGGAAGGACTCGTCACCGAAGAAGGTCACCGGGAGCTGAACATCAGGCCGTTCCTGCGCCATGAGCTGCCCTCCTCTCGACGCACGATCCAGCTTCCGGCTGGGTCACTCGGGTTCGATCAGGTCGTAGAACTCGGGCACACGGCTCTCGAGCATCGGGACGACCGTGTTGAGGATCTTCTCCTGGAAGTACGGCGTCGCCTTGTGCGCCTCGTAGTCTTCGCGACTCCGGTACTGCTCGTAGAGCAGGAATTTGCGCGGATCGTCCTGCGAGCGATTGACGTAATACACGAGGCAACCCGGCTCCGATCGGGACAGCGTCACCATCTCCTTGAGAATCGCAGC
>BEID01000332.1 GCA_002898975.1 bacterium HR27
ACGAGGCGAGCGGGCGGCTGCCTGAACGGGACGCGTCCGCTGACTCATCGACCGGTGTCCTTCACGTCCATCGTCGGCTCCGCTGGTAAGGATACGGTGCCGCCTCGCGCAGTGACGACGGGGCACAGCCTGACGACGAATCGCTCGCGACTGTGCCGACAGTTCGTGCAGCGAGGCGGACACGGCCCGGGACCGGGAGTGCCGGCAAACGAGGAAACCCCGTCACCCGGCGAGGCGACCGGGCGCTATCCTGTTTTACCGAGCCACGGCTCAGCGTGCGGTCGAGGGGCGCCGGGACAAGAACCAGGCCAGGAGCGTGAAGACGATCATGATGGCCGTACCGACGAAGACCGGTGGCCAGCGGTCGTGCGTCATTTCGCGGACGAAGAGCAGCGTTTCACCGATCGCCACGATAATGGCGACAGCGATCGCCACCGACAGGATCGGGACGATCAGAGCCAGCACGAGGTCACGACGCATCCAAACACTCCCCTCGGCTCAGCGCAGAGCGGCGCAAACCTCGTCGCGCCCCCACCTGCCCCGAGTATGCGCGAGGTTTCGCTACCTGACAAGAGGCGAGGCCGGGACAGTACACGGCGGCGATCCGGGTGGCGAGTCGGACTACGACGTTCTTCCGCGCGAGTGGCATGCTAAGTGCGGAGCGGTGAGCACGTGGAGCCCGTGGGGCTCGGCGGGAAGGGGGATCCGGTGGAGCGGGGGACGTTGCTTGCGGAGCGGATGAGCCGTCTCGGGACGGAGAGCGCGTTCGAGGTGCTCGCTCGAGCGCGAGCGCTCGAAGCGCAGGGCCGGTCGGTGATCCACCTGGAGATCGGCGAACCAGACTTCGATACGCCGGAACACATCGTCGCGGCGGCGATCGAGGCGCTGCGATCGGGTGACACGCATTACACACCCTCGGCAGGGCTACCGGAACTCCGGGCAGCGATCGCCGAAGAGGTGAGCCGGACGCGAGGGATTCCCGTCGATCCGGATCAGGTGGTCGTGACACCCGGTGGCAAGCCGATCATGTTCTTCACGATTCTCGCCCTGGCCGAAGAGGGCGGCGAGGTGATCTACCCGGACCCGGGATTCCCGATCTACGAGTCGGTGATCCGCTTCGCCGGTGCGACACCGGTACCGCTGCCCTTGCGCGAGGAATTCGGTTTCGCCTTCGATCCGGACGAATTGCGGCGCTTGGTGACGCGGCGAACGCGGCTCGTGATCGTCAACTCGCCGCACAATCCGACCGGAGCAGTGGTCGGGCGGGAAGCACTGGAGGAGCTGGCGCGGCTCGCGCAGGAGTACGGATTCGTCGTCCTCTCTGACGAGATCTACCGGCGGATTGTGTACGGTGTCGAGGTTCCCAGTATCGCGAGCCTGCAGGGGATGGCGGAGCGGACAGTGATCCTGGACGGCTTCTCCAAGACGTATGCGATGACGGGCTGGCGGCTGGGATACGGAGTCGCGCCGCGCTGGTTAGCCGAGCATCTGGTGCGCTTGGCGGTCAACTGTCACTCCTGCGTACCGGGGTTCACCCAGCGGGCGGGGCTGGCCGCGCTGCGGGGGCCACAGGAACCGGTGGAACAGATGGTGGCCGAGTTCCGGCGCCGCCGGGACGCGGTGGTCGCTGGACTCAACAGCCTGCCCGGCGTGCGGTGCCTGGAGCCGGCTGGAGCGTTCTACGTTTTCCCGAACGTAACTGGGACAGGGCGCTCGGCCGAGGAGTTGGCTCGGGGACTACTGGACGAAGCCGGCGTTGCCGTGCTGGCCGGTACGGCGTTCGGCCGGTACGGGGCTGGTTACCTGCGGTTGTCGTTCGCCAACTCGCTGGACAATCTGCTCGAGGCGATCGAGCGGATACGCCGGTACTTGGGTTGATGGGATCCGGTGGAAGTCACCGCGACAGAGGGGCGGCGGGCGTGCCTGGTCTCGTCGAGGGAGGATACTCAGCTTTCGAATAGGGTGACTGAACGCGCCGATCGATACTGAATGGCGGTGGTAACGACCGGAGCGAGCGATGATGGAGTAACGATGCGAAGTGCCTGTGCGCTGCTGTGCCCGGGCCGGTCAGCGCGTTCGCTCCGTGGAGCGAGGGGAAGTGCTATTCCGGCCAGACGGCGCCTCACGAGGATAGGTCCGGTCTGGCTTCATTCGGTGCGTTGATCGCCGCAGTATTGGGAGTCGCTGCGGGTCCGGTCGACGCTGCTATCCTCTGCTTTCCAGCCAGTACATCGACGGACACCGGTGTGCTAGCTTGCGGGAGTGAGCACGCCACTCGGTGCGGTCGGTAGTGGATACCCCCCTTGCGGGCTTGTGGGGTGTCTGCTATTCTGGAAGCACGTTGGAAACCAACATGGTAGGAAACTTGCCTTTTCTGCATTCGTGTCCCGCGCGACGGGAGGTGCAGCATGCAAGTCGGTGTAGGGGTGGCCTTTCTTCTCCTCACCATTGCCTGGACGGTGATCCTCTGGTGGGTGGCAACGCGGGCGTCGCTCGCGATCCCCTACGAACGCGTGACGGTAGTGGTCGGGAGAATTCGCCGGCTGGGGACACTGGTCGTTGTCGTCATCCTCGGGATCGCGTTCGTCTTCTCGTTGTGGTTCTTACCGTACCCGAGTTCGCGTGCAGCTCGCCTGGGCGACCCGGCGGTGACGGTCGACGTGACAGGACGGATGTGGGCCTGGCAGCTGAGCCAGACGACGATACCGCGGGGACAAACGGTTGAGTTCGTGGTGCGGTCGCTCGATGTCAACCACGGCTTCGGGATCTTTGCGCCGGATGGGCGGATCGTGACACAAGTGCAAGCGATGCCGCGATACACCAATCGTCTGCTGTACCGGTTCGAAGAGCCGGGCGTCTATACGATCCGGTGCCTCGAGTTTTGTGCGACCGGGCATCACCTGATGATCGCGCAGTTCACCGTGGAGTGAGAGGGGGAATAGCGATGGCGAGGAAGGTCAGTGACGGCAACAACGCGCTCGCGCAACGCTCGGTCGAACAAGCGACTCTGGCCTACATGCTGGTCGGTTTCGCAGTCTTTCTG
>BEID01000333.1 GCA_002898975.1 bacterium HR27
AGAACTGGCCCAGGAAGCTGACGAGCTCGTTGCGGGAGTAGATGCGCTCGATCAGCTCCTCACACAGGTTGCCGACCGGCTTCGCTGAAGACTGCCTCAAAGCTCGTCGAGTGGCCACATCGGCCGCGGAACATTCCGAAAGTCGAAGAATGCTAGATCGGCGCTCGTGATGCCGGGCGTGAGTGCTGGCACGATGTTCTCGAAATGCCTGACGTCCTCGCTGAGCAAGATGTCAAGTGCCGATTTGGCGACGATGCACGATGCCCGATCGGGATCGAAGCCGACGGCACGGGCCAAGCGTAAGTCGGCGAAGGGGACCGGGCGAGAGGTGACGATGACGTGCACGCGAGCCTCGTGTCTTCCCTCCAGTTCGAGCCACGCGCTCGGGACGGCTTCGATCGGCAGACCGGGGTACCGCGGCGATTCGATGGTGGTGGCTTCTGTCCGAAGTCCTCGAACTGTCCCGCGGACGGGAATCGGATAACCGTGACGATGGTCGGGTTTGCCACCGAGTTCCAGCGCGACCGTTGCGCCGAGTCCGGCGGAGTGTGCGAGGACGACCGCTTCCGGATCGACGATGCCGAAGATGAGCGTCGCGTGAGAGCCGAGATCGAGTGCGGCCCAAAGTGCCGCTGTCCCCTCGCCGGGCGCCCCAGCCTCGGGAGCGTCGCCGGTGTCGAGAATCACGGTGCGGTGCTGGGAGTCGCGCATGGTGGCATGGAGTGCTTCCTCGATCGTGAGCGGTGGTTGCGAAAGACGAGGAAGCAGTCTCCTGAAAGCGTCGACGAGTGCGCTGAATCGCTCGCTGGTGTCGCCGAGCCTGCGGTTCGTCACCGCGACGAGGCGCGCGCCAGCGAACTCGACGTCGGCATAGGGAAATCCAGCGAACAACGTGACGAAGAGCACCGCCGTCTCCGTTTCCAGTTCCGAAAGCGCGGTGGGTAACCAGTCAAGTGGCGCACAGTCGGTGCGCTGTGCCGCGAGGGGCAGTAAGGCGGGAACCGGCAGGTGCAGAGCGACCGGCTCGATGCGTCCCTCGTGCCAGGCGTGAAGAACGGAGAGCAGTCGCACGAGACGGAGAGGGCGGTCGTGTGACGGCCAGGTGAGCGGGCCAGTGACCAGGGGAGTCAACGTGAGGAGGTCGGGCGGGAACTGGGCTGTTTGGTCGAAGTAGGCTCCGAGGAGGAGATCCGGGTAACGAGCACGGCAGAAGCGGGCCAGTGCGAGTTCGCCGGAGGAGCCATCCGCCAGTGTGATCCCCGAGCCGATGAGCACGAGCGCGTCCAGGGGACGGTGAGCCTGGATCGCCTGATCGAGGCTTCCCAGCAGGGCGTCGAAACTCGATGGGGTGAGCGGTCCGCCAGCAGTGGGTGGCAGGATCAGGAGCGGGATGAGCTCGCTGTCCGCAGGAATCGCAAGGGGATCGAGGCCGAGTACTGACCGGGCATCGAAGTCGCCAATCGATCGGAACGGTACCGTTCCGGAATCTGCAGCGAACGTGTTGGTGCGGTAGTCGAGCACAACTATTCCGATACGCATCGTGTCCCTCTCGGTGCGGTGTCGTCCGGTGGCCGATCGTTCCGGACGACTCGATCGGCTATGATAGATCACGTTGTCGAGACGCGCGGCGATAGGGCTGGGATCACCGGAAGGAGCGGAACATGACCGATCGTTCCCGGACGCAAGGGGATGTGCCCAGCGGCGAGGTTATCTGTCCGAGGTGCAGCGTCGAGCTGGCGCTGGATGAGACGTACCGGCGGTACCGGGTATGCGGCCATTGCGGCTTTCATTTCACGCTATCAGCCGATGAGCGAATTCGCTTGCTGGTCGATCCGTGGGGTTTCGAGGAATTCAACCGGCATCTTGTTTCGGTTGACCCTCTTGTCTTCTCCGATCGCCTGCCGTACCGGAAGCGCATCCTGCAGGCACGGGAAGAGACAGGATTGCGGGAGGCTGTCGTTACTGGTATCGGGCGCATCCGTGGACACGAGGTCGTGCTGGCGGTACTCGATTTTCGTTTTCTCGGCGGCAGCATGGGGTCGGTCGTCGGGGAAAAGATCACGCTGGCTTTCGAGCGGGCCGTGGAGCGTCGGTTGCCGATCATCACGGTCTCGGCATCCGGCGGGGCCCGGATGCAAGAGGGCGTGCTCAGTCTCGTGCAGATGGCGAAGACGACCGCCGCAGCGAAACGGGCGCACGATTCGAACGTGCCCTTCATCTCGGTGCTGACGCACCCGACGACGGGTGGGATTTATGCGTCGTTCGCGAATCAAGGCGACATCATTCTCGCCGAGCCAGGCGCGCTCATCGGCTTTGCAGGGCCACGCGTCGTAAAGGAAACGGCTGGACATGAGCCATTGCGGTCGCATTCGGCGGAGTTTCTCTTCGAGCATGGTTTCGTCGATCAGGTCGTCGACCGGCGGCGGCTCCGGGATACGATCGGCCTGATCCTGCGGCTCGTCAAAGCCGAGGGGGAGATTGCTGCGCGGAGCGTCATTCGTCGGACCAAACCGGACGATGCGCCGCAACCGCGGGCGTGGGATATCGTGCAACTCGCACGTCATCCTGATCGGCCGACGACGCTCGATCTGATTCGTCGAATCAGTCCGCAATTCGTCGAACTCCATGGTGACCGGCTCTATGGGGATGATCCAGCGATCGTGGCGGGCATCGGCGAGATCGCGGGCCGAGGAGTCGTGATCATCGGGCACGAGCGCGGGCACGGCGATCCGGTCCGGCGCAACGGGCAAGCGTTGCCGGAGGGGTACCGGAAGGCGATGCGCGTGATGGAGCTGGCGGCGCGCCTCCGCTTGCCCGTCGTGACGTTGATCGACACGCCGGGGGTGTATCTGGGTGAAGGGGCGGAGGAGCGTGGCATCGCATCGGCGCTGAGTCAATGTCTGGCGATGATGAGCGTCCTGCCGGTGCCGACGGTCGCGGTGATCGTCGGCGAAGGCGGGAGCGGCGGGGCGATTGCACTGGCAGTGGCTGATCGGGTGCTGATGCTGGAGCACGCGATTTACAGC
>BEID01000334.1 GCA_002898975.1 bacterium HR27
ATACGATTCGACGGACACGACTTTCACCGGTCATCCTGGTTCTCAATCGGGCCGTCACCGAGTATCTCGAAACGCTCGATACGCGCGGCTGCACGATCGTGGTCAACGAGCATCCGGAGCGAGGCCAGAGTGCCTCGCTCCAAGCCGGCCTAGCAGCGGTACCCTCGGACACTGACGCCGTCGTCTTCGTCCTCGGTGACCAGCCATTCGTCGAGCCGGCCACGATCGAAGGTCTGATCGACCTCTTCATCTCGACAAGCGCCCTGGTCGTCCGTCCACGTTACGCCGACGGCCCAGGCAACCCCGTCCTCGTCCACCGCCGCTTGTTCACCGAACTTGCCGAACTCGAAGGGGACGTCGGCGCCCGACCTGTTCTGGCGAAATACGCAGCGGCGACCGTCGAGCTCGACGCGCGCGATCGACCGATGCCGCTGGATCTCGATACACCTGAGGACGTCGAACTGGCGCGCCGCCTGTGCGCTGAACAGCAGGGCGTGCGGTGAGATGACACCGAACTTCGATGCAGATATCCGCTACTGTCCGTATTGCCGCAGCGATCTCGAGCCCCGGTGGATCGCTGGTCGTCTGCGTCCCTACTGCCCGCAGTGCGAGCGGGCATTTTTTAGCGATCCTAAACTCGCTGTGGCGGTGATCGTCGCCTGCGGTGAGCGTATCCTCCTGCAGCAGCGAGCCATCGAACCAGGACTGGGCCGGTGGAGCTTCCCCTCCGGGTTCGTCGAGCGCGGCGAACAGCTCGAGGACGCAGCGAAGCGCGAAGTCCTCGAAGAAACCGGCATCGCAGTCGAACTCGACCGGCTGGTGGGGATCTACTCGCAGCAGGGACACCCGGTCGTCCTGGTCGTCTACGAGGGCCACCCGATTAGCGGCGAGCTGCGCCCGAGCGAGGAGAGTCATGCCGTCGAGTGGTTCACACTGGATGACTTGCCACCTCTCGCGTTCCCCCACGACGAACGGATCCTCGCCGACTGGCGACGAAGTCGGGTAGACAACTGAGCGCTGCTTTCGTCTATCCGGGACAGACTCCTTCCTCTCGCGCGGTACGCTCACTAGACTACCGTTTGGGCCGGGTCGAGAGGAGGGGAACGAGCGTGAGCGAAGGTCGCTATCTCGGACGAAGCATTCCGCGACTCGAAGACGAGCGATTTCTGCGCGGGTATTCCACTTTTACGGATGACGTACGACTCGAAGGCGCACTCCACCTCGCCATCGTGCGCAGTCCCTACCCGCATGCCGTGATTCGACGAGTCGACTGCAGCGCGGCGCAGCGAGTACCGGGTTTCGTGACGGCTCTCACCGGTGCAGACCTAGCCCGCTGGCTGGCACCCTTCCCGACACCACCGCAATCAGCTGGCGCACGACCACAGCAGCGGTATCCGCTGGCTATCGACCGCGTCCGCTATGTCGGCGAGGGTGTCGTCGCCATCGTCGCCGAGTCACGGGCAACTGCCCTCGACGCCGCAGCTGAGGTCATCGTCGAATACGACGAGCTGCCCGCGGTGGTCGACCCTGAGGAAGCACTGCGCCCGCAGGCACCGCGGCTCCATCCGGATTGGCCGGACAATGTTGCCTTCGCCTGGGAGCACCAGCACGGTGACATCGAGGCAGTCTTCCGCGAGGCGGAGGAAATCATCGAACTCGAACTCGTCAACCAGCGCGTGTACGCTGCCTTCATGGAACCCCGCACTGCGGCAGCGAACTACGACACCGTCAACCGGCAGCTGACGGTCTGGGCATCGACGCAAACGCCGCACACGCTCCGCGGTGGGATCGCGACGGTGCTCGGTATTCCTGAACACCAGATTCGCGTCATCCTGCCCGACGTCGGTGGGGCCTTCGGGGCCAAGGGCGGTTTGTACCCTGAATACGCGCTCGTCGCTGCACTGGCCTGGAAGCTCCAGCGACCCGTCAAGTGGGTCGAGACTCGTTCCGAGAGCTTCGTCGCGACCAACCACGGACGCGACCAGCGCCAACGGGTGCGGGCTGCGTTCCGGCGCGATGGCACGCTCCTCGGCATCGAGGTCGACATCGTCAGCAATCTCGGTGCCTGGAATGCAGCACCGACCCGGCCGACCGCCGTCCTCACCGGCTTCGCGCTCGCCGGGCCCTATCGCGTACCTGCGATCCGCTTTCGCATCCGCTGTGCAGTGACCAACACGACACCGCAATCAGCGTACCGTGGGGCCGGTCGTCCCGAAGCCAGCTACCTGCTCGAGCGCCTGATGGACGCCGCTGCTGCGCGACTCGGCCTCGATCCCGTCACGATCCGTGAGAAGAATCTCCTTCGGCCGGAAGACTTCCCGTACACCTCACCCACCGGTGTGCCGTACGACAGCGGCAACTACCCCGCCGTTCTGGCCGAAGCGCTCCGGCGCTTCGACTACGCAGCAGCACGTCGCGAGCAAGCAGCACTGCGTGCCCAGGGACGTCTGGTCGGCATCGGGATCGCGAGTTTTTGTGAACTCTCCGGACCCGGTTGGGAATCGGCGACCGTGCGGGCACATCCGGACGGCTCGGTCACGGTGCTCTGCGGCATCGCCCCCAGCGGGCAGGGACATGCCACCATGCTCGCCCAGGTGGTCGGCGAGGTCCTGCAGCTCCCCCTCGAACGCATCCGCGCGATCACCGGGGACACCGCCGCCGTGCAGCAAGGTATCGGGACTTTCGGCAGCCGCAGCACCGCACTCGGCGGTTCGGCTGCCTATCTCGCTGCCCAGGAGGTACTCGAGAAGGCCCGCCTCATCGCCGCTCACGCCCTGGAAGCCGATCCACAGGACCTCGACTACCATGACGGCGTGTTCTCGGTCCGGGGCGTGCCCGACCGCTCGATCAGCTGGGAACGCGTCACGCGCCTCGCCTATGTGATGGAAGGCCCTCCTGGTGGGATCGAGCCCGGTCTCGAGGTGACGCGGTTCTTCAATCCAGGGCGTCGCAACGTACCGTTCGGTGTCCATCTGGCCATGGTCGAAGTCGATCCGGAGACCGGCGAGATCCGGATCCTCCGCTA
>BEID01000335.1 GCA_002898975.1 bacterium HR27
GGGGAACGCTGGAGCAGCTCGTCTCCAGCTGGCCCGACGGCACAATTCCGCGCCCGAGTGTCGTGGCAGTGTGGAAAGTTCGTGGCAACCCGCGTATCGGAAGCTGAGAGGCCGTTCCGTCCCGCACACCGCACGAACACGCCACCGGTCCGTCTCCCGCTCACGAAGGGCCGGTGGCGTCGTCACGAACGGCTCGTCCCCAACGCCTCGTACCTCACGGGAAGCGAGCACTCGTCGCTTAGCCTCCATTGCGAGCTGTGGGTAAGCAGTGGCACCGCGTACGGGGTCGAGTGCGGCCCGACCCGCCGGCCCGGCAGGGTCGGCAGCCACGCGCGCTGCTGCCGCGACACATCCACGGACAGTGGGTACTGCCGTCGACTTCGAGTGCCGCACCTCAGGGCGCGGTGGGCGAGGCACCGCCCCGCCCCTACAGGAACGGGGACGATGCACCGGCCGTGACCGGTGGCCTACGACCGTGGCCGCCGTTCGATTGCCGTTCCCCTGTAGGGGTCAGGCGTGCCTGACCCTTCCGGCCCTAAAGGGGCCGGCATTTCCCGTCGCCACGATACCGTGGGTGAGCAAACCATCGATTCCGTTGCCGCGCCTCGCGGCGCGGTCGGGCGAGGCACGCCTCGCCCCTACACGGGAATGCGGGCGACGCGTGCGTCGCCCCTACACCGTGTGATCGGGCGCCAACGGTTCCCTGTCGATCGCCCACCGCCACCTCGAAGACCACCGCCACCACTGTAGGGGTCACGCGTGCGTGACCCGCCCGGGTCAGGCGTGCCTGACCCGCCCGGCCCGAAAGGGGCCGGCATTTCCTGTCGCCACGATACGGTGGGTGAGCAAACCATCGATTCCGTTGCCGCGCCTCCCGGCGCGGTCGGGCGAGGCACGCCTCGCCCCTACAGGACGGGGACGAGGTGCCGACCGTGATCGGTCACAGGCCACCGTCCCCCTCAGGCGCGTGCCTCACCCCCGTGTAGGGGTCAGGCGTGCCTGACCCGCCCGGCTCGCCAGGGCCGGGAACCCGACGTCGTTCCCACACATCCCAGCCTGAACAGGCGCGGCAGGCCACGGCCTCCTCACCCCCGGCCTCCTTTCCCACGCGATCGTGGGAGAGGAGGCCGCGGGAGCGGCGGGGGTGAGTCTTGCGGGCGACGCACGCGTCGCCCCTACAGGGCAGACGTGGGCGAGGCGGGGCGAGGAGTGTCGACATGGGCGACGCCCCGCACCGGTCGATGCACCTCGATGATTTGCCGGCCGATGGATGCTCGCTCGGGTCACGTGTGCCAAACTCGTTCCGGTGCAGTCTACCCGACCCCGCCCGGCACAGCCCGAAAACGCGTCCGTTGCTCTCCGACGGGCATCCACCGGGAAGGCGCACCTGCAGCCGCCGTCTTCTGTACCAACGGCCGCGACCGTCTAGACGAGCCATCCATGGGAAGCGATCGTCTGGCGACGTCGACCGGTGCACGGTGAGCATCAATCCAGACGGAACGGCGAGAGACTGACCCCGTAGTCGTACGTATCGATCCCCTCGGCGCGCTTCAGGGCGTTGACGACAAGGTAGGTGAACGGCGTCGCGACGGCCTCGTAGGCCGACTTGACGAGCCAGGCGGTGACGATCGTCCGCACGAGGTCCGCACCGGCCATCGTGCCGATGAACGCCACCGTCACGAAGACCAGCGAGTCCAGCCCCTGCCCAACCAGCGTCGAACCGATCGTCCGCACCCATAGCAAACGACCGTGTGTCCAAATTTTCAAGCGCGACAGAACAGCCGCGTTGGCGAACTCGCCCACCAGGTAGGCGAGGAATGACGCAGCGAGCAGACGTGGGGTGTAGCCGAGAATGCGCTCGTACGCCGCCTGGGCGTCCCAGAACGGGGCTGCTGGAAGGTACTGCGTCGCGGTGAATGCCATTACAGCCAGCAGGTTGCAAGCGAAGCCGAGCCAGATCACGAGCCGAGCTCGCCGGTAACCGTACACTTCGGTCAAAACATCGCCGAAGATGTAACTCAGGGGGAAAACCGTGACGGTACCGGCCGGCACGTACAACCCCCACACATCGACGATCTTGACCGCCACGATGTTCGAGGCGATCAACGTCGTCACGAAGAGAGCCGTGATCGCGACGAACCAGCGGCTGTAGAGCCCGCCTGGCGTTTCCACCGGAATCCGCTGAACCCGCTCGTTCTGCCGACTCCGCACGCTCCCCCTCCCCGCGATCACCGAGGAACTCGAATCCTGAACTATTTGGGATATGTCGTGACTCAGCGTTCCTCCGCCGCCACCACCGGCTGCTCCCCCAGCACCTCACGGATCTTCTCCGGACCCACCGTCTCTTCGGCAATCAAGAGCTCCACCAGCCGGTCCAGCTCCGCCCGGTGCTCCCGCAGGATCCGCTCGGCCCGCTCCATCGCTTCATCCAGCAGCCGTCGCACCGCCTGGTCCGCCCGATCGAGCGTCGTCGTCCCGATGCTGTGATCCTGTACGATCTCCCGCCCCAGAAAGACGTGCTGCTCCCCCAGTCCCAGGTAGACTGGCCCCAGCTCCTCGCTCATCCCCCATAACCCGACCATCCGCCGCGCCAGCTGGGTCGCCTCCTTGAGGTCGTTCTGCGCACCGGTCGTCACCTCGTTGAACACCAGCTGCTCGGCCGCGCGGCCGCCCAGCAGCACCGCCAGTCGCCCGAGCAGTTGGTTGCGCGTGTAGTTGAAGCGGTCTTCCTCCGGCGCTTGCACCGTCACGCCCAGCGCGCGCCCACGCGGCACGATGCTGATCTTGCGCAACGGATCCGAGCCGGGTGTGAAGTACGCCACCACCGCATGCCCAGCCTCGTGGTAGGCTACCAGCCGTCGCTCTTCCTCGCTCATCAGCAGCGAGCGCGTCGTCCCGAGCAGGATCTTGTCCAGCGCCCCCTCGAACTCCGACTGATCGACGTCCCGCTTGCCGCGACGCGCCGCGATGAGCGCGGCCCCGTCCGCCAGGCTGGCGCGATCAGCCCCCGAGAACCCGCGTGTC
>BEID01000336.1 GCA_002898975.1 bacterium HR27
ACCGGTACACCATGGAGGGGGAGCACCGTGCCGCGTTCGGCGAGATGATCGAGACGCTCAGCCTCACGAAGCGCGCCCTCGCGATCCAGTTCGACCCAAGCCTGGAGGAACGGGTCGGTGCGTTCGATACGCTCGATCGTGGCCTGGAGGAGTTCCTGCACCGAGAGTTCGCGCTGGCGGATGCGCGCTGGAATTTCTCGTATGGAAAGCTGTGCGATACCGTTCACGGGTTACCCGGCCTTTCGCTGAGCACATCGACTGGTGGCTCGTCGTCGAAGTCGAGCGGTTCAGTGAACACGCGGGTGATCGCCTCCGCCATCAGGCGCAGTTCGTCGGTGAGATCGCTGGCGCGCTCTGAACCGAACCGTGCCCGGGCAGCGACCTCGAGGACGGTCAGCCAGTGTTGCGACGTATCGGCTCGTTCCAGCATCGGTGTACTCCATCCACACAACGACAACGGTGGAGTGTGCGAGGAAGTGCGGCCGGCTGTCAAGAGGAGCGAGGACGTCACACGCTCGTCGCGGCGGTTCATGATGAGCCTGTGATCTGATGGCAACGCGGTCCGGCGCAGGGCGCCCAGACCGTGGTCAGGCCATGACCTGGCTTGACGAGGCCTGTGACGAGCAGCGGATCGGCGTGGGAGCGGATGCACCCGAGCGGCGGCTGCGGTGTCACGAGCTTGTCACGGCTGGCACTTGTGGGGGAGAACCGACTCGGTTAAGCTATAAGCTGAGATTCCACCGTAGGTAGGATGATCGGTAGGCAGCCGTGCCGGGTCGAGGAACTCCGATTGCACTGGCGAACATGCACGAGAGCGTGGCGTCTCCTCCTGCCTACCAGAGGGTTTGGCCAGCGGGTGGTGGGTGGGAGAGAAGCCCACCCGGGCTGCCTCACGTGATCCGAGTCTGCGTGCGGTTCGAGCCGTAGGGAGGGGTACGATGACGGCCAATGCTCCGCGCTCGCTCCAGGAACTGATCGATTCGGTTCCGAGCATCGTCGATTACCTCTTCGCGAACCAGAAGAGTGCCATCACGCCGTACGTTACGCTCTTGCAACCGGCTCCCCATGTGCTCCCTGAGTTCACTAACTGGCGCGACGAACAGCGCTCGTGGTGGGAGTCGGTTGGCCTGTCCGACCAGACGTTCCATATGGTGAACCTGTGGGTCCGTGGGCGCGATGCGGTGCGGCTGTTGGAATATCTCGGCGTGAACAGCTTCAAGAACTTCGGCCCAGGAAAGGCCAAGCAGTTCGTCGCCTGCGCGCCGAGTGGGCATATCGTCGGTGACGCGATCCTCTACTGCATCGAACCGGAGACGATGGTGCTGGTCGGCGCGGACATGACGATGAACTGGATCAAGTATCACGCCGAGACCGGCGAGTTCGATGTGCGCATCGAGGAAGACCCGCTGTTCGCCTTGAACCCGGCCGGCCGGCGGACCCTGTACCGCTTCGAGATCGAAGGGCCGAACGCGACACCGCTCCTCGAGACGTTGATCGGCGGCCCGGTGCCGGACATCAAGTTCTTCAACTTCGTGGAACTCCGGATCGCTGGGCGACCGGTCTGGGTGATGCGGCACAGCATGACCGGGTCACCGGGATTCGAGCTGTCGGGCCCCTGGGAGGACCGGGAGGCGGTGCTCGGTGCGCTCCTCGACGCCGGGCAACGGTTCGGCCTGCGCCGACTCGGGCCACTGGCCTACTTCACGAACGCCCTGGAATCGGGCTGGTTCGCGGCACCGCTGCCGGCGATCTACACCGGTGAAGAACTTCGCCCGTACCGCGAGTGGCTACCGGTCACATCGGCCGAGGCGACTCGGGCGATTGGCGGCAGTTTCTACTCGCCCAACATTGCCGACTACTACGTGACGCCGTACGAGCTGGGCTACGAGCGGATCATCAAGTTCGACCACGAGTTCATCGGCCGGGCGGCACTCGAGCGGTTGCGGGAGCAGCCCCACCGGAAGAAAGTGACGCTCGTGTGGAACGTCGATGACGTGCTGGCGTTGATGCGAGCGGCGCTGTTCGAAGAAGGGACGCCGGCGAAGTACCTCGATCTCCCGGTGGCGCAGTATGCCGTATGGAAGTACGACCGAGTGCAGAACCAGCAGGGTGAGCTGATCGGGATCTCCCAGTGGACGGGGTACCTAGCGACGGAGCGCAAGGTCGTCTCGCTCGGGCTGGTCGACGAGGCGTACGCGACACCGGGAACAGAAGTCGTCGTGGTCTGGGGCGAGCTTGACGGGGGCGAGCGGAGCCAGCCGTGGATCGAGCGGCACCGGCCGTTCGAGGTGCGGGCGACGGTGGCGCCGGTGCCCTTGAGCAAGGTGGCGCAGGAGTACTGGGCGCGGGTCAAAGCGCACCATTGAGTTCACTGCCGTAGCAGGGCGCGGGAGTGGGGGATGAGTCCCGCACTCCCGTGTTGCCTTCCGGTCATCCTGAGACGTGCACCAGCTGCGCTGCGTCGCCGCTCAGGCTGTTCTGCGTCACCAGGAGCGATCCGTCCGGGAGACGCATGAATGCCGTGGGGGTGACGAGGCCGCTCGGGAGGATCGGTACGTAGGTCCCATCAGCGGTAACCTGGCCGAGTGCTCCTTCCACGAAGCCTTGCTGAGCGGCGAGGAGGCCGTGTGCCGTGATCTCGAGGACAGTGAACGAACCGTCTGGCTCGACCGCGAGATCGATGAGGTTGGTGAAGCCGCTGCTGACGATTTGCGGATCCTGGCCTGGCACGACGCGCCAGAGACGGGCTGCGCCGACCGGGAAGGGAAATCCCGTCAGCTCGCTTATGTAGTAGGCACCGTCAGTGCCCTTCGCGACACTGGTCGGAACCGCTTGCGCGGGGATTTCGGTTCCAGGTGGAAGGCCGAGGAAAGGCGGTGCTGGAGCCATGAACGGTGGGAAGACCGCCAGCGTGGTAATCTCCCCAGTCATCGTGACGCTGAGGAGCGCGTTAGCACCGGCGTCGACGACGATGAAGCGGTCACCGTCCACCAGCATGGCGTACGGATTGCTGTCCGG
>BEID01000337.1 GCA_002898975.1 bacterium HR27
ATCGGCCATGTGCACCTTCAGGTTTCCAGCCTCGAGCTCGCCGAGCGGTTCTACGTCGAGCTGCTCGGATTCGAGGTCATGCAGCGGTCGTACCCAGGAGCGTTGTTCGTCGCCGCTGGTGGCTACCACCATCATCTCGGTCTCAATGTCTGGCACAGCCGTCGGGCCGAACCGGCCCCACCCGGCAGCCGTGGTCTCGTCCGTTTCGCCATCGTCGTGCCGGAGCGACGGGCATGGGAAGCCGCGCTCGATCGCCTGGAGCAGGCACGCCGGCCGGTCGAGCGCGGCTTGCGCGCTGAACTTGGCGACGGTGCACGGACCCGCGATTACGACGACATCGAAGTCGAACTCTGGACGCCTGCCTGACACTGACTACAGCCGCCGGAAGTCCGGGCTCGGCCCGAGATCACGCACGAAGCGTGCGATGAGCCTGATCGCCGCGTCGAGATCCTCGAGACTCACCAGCTCGTTCGGCGAATGCATGTAGCGGTTGGGAACCGAAACGAGCCCGCAGGGGATACCGGCGCGGGCCGGCGCGATGGCATCGGCGTCTGTCCCGGTGCGGATCGGTGCAGCGGAGATCGTCACCGGGATCCCTTCAGCTTCCGCGGCAGCCAGCAATCGCTCGAAGACGAGCGGATGGACCATCGATCCCCGGTCGAGAACTGGACCACCGCCGATGCGGACGTCACCGCCACCGCGCTTGTCGGCCTCCGGGTGATCAGTCGCGTGCGTGACGTCGATAACGATGGCGACGACCGGTTCGAGCGTGAAGGCGGCCGCCCGAGCTCCGAGAAAGCTGATCTCCTCCTGTGTCGCTGCCAGCGCCACGACATCGAGCGGCGGGCGGTCGGGAGCCAGCGTACGCAGTGTCTCGAGTGCGACGAAGGCGCCCATCCGGTTGTCGAGACCACGCGCGACGAGCCGGTTGTTCCGCAGTTCCAGCGGTGGCTGCTCGATCACGATCGGATCGCCTACGCGGACGAGTTCCCTGGCTTCGTTCCCGTCCCGGGCACCGATGTCGATCCAGAGGTCCTTGATGCGGCTGGCCCGACCCTTTTCCTCCTCGGAGAGGAGATGGGCCGGTTTGCGGCCGATCACGCCGAAGACCGGCCCGCTGCGCGTCAGGATGCGAACGCGCTGGCCAGTCAGGATCTGGTCGTCCCACCCACCGATCCCGCGGAACCAGATGTACCCCTGCTCGTCGATGTGGGTGACCATGAGGCCGATCTCGTCGATGTGCCCTTCGACGAGAACGATCGGGCCGTTCCCGCGCAGCCGGGCAAAGCTGTTCCCGTTGTGGTCGACCCAGACCTCGTCGGCGAAGCGACTCGCCTCCGCGCGCCAGACGCGTGCGGCCGCTTCTTCGAATCCGGAAGGGCTCGGTGTTTCGAGCAAGCGGAGCAGAAACGCTTTCTGTTCCTCGCTGAGCATCGCTCCCCCTCACTGCCCGATCCGAACTTCAGGGTTGACCTGTGCGTGCGGTGGGCGACCGTTGAGGACGTTGCAGACGTTCGTCAAGGCGATGTAGAGCGTGCGTTCTCGTGCCTCGCGCGTCGACCCGCCGAGGTGCGGCGTCATGACCACGTTGTCGAACTCGACGAACGGGTTGTCGCGGATCGGCTCGACTTCGAAGACGTCGAGGCCGGCACCAGCGATCTGACCACGACGCAGCGCTTCGACGAGCGCCGACTGCTTGACGACCGGGCCCCGGGCGAGATTGATGAGGAACGCGGTCGGCTTCATGAGCGAGAGCGCCCGCTCGTCGATCATGTACCGCGTCTCCGGCGTCAGCGGTACGTGCAGCGAGACGAAGTCCGACTCGCGCAAGAGCTTGTCGAGCGGGACATAGCTAATCTCGTAGGCATTGGCGAACGTCGTGTCCCAGACGATGTCGTGGGCAAGCACGCGCATGCCGAAGCCCCGGCCGAGTAACGCCACAGCGCGACCGGTGCGGCCGAGGCCGACGACGCCAAGCGTCTTGCCCCATAGTTCTACGCCGAAGTACGGTTCCCACCGGCCCTCGCGCATGGCCCGGTCGGACATGTGGATGCGTCGTGCCAGCGTGAGCATCATGCCGAGCGCGAGTTCGGCCACCGAATGCTCGTTGGCGCCGTGGCAGTTCGCCACGACGATACCCCGACGAGTCGCCTCGGCGACATCGATGTTGTCGTACCCGACGCCGCTCGAACTGATCACCTTGAGTCGGTTGGCGTTGGCCAGAACTCGGGCCGTGACCGGTTCCAGCCCGACGACGAGGCCATCGATGTCCCGAACGAACTCGCAGAGCTGGTCTTCGTCGACCGGATACCGGATCTCCTTCTCGACGAAGCGACAGCCCCGCTCCTCGAGGAATCGCTTGATCTCGTCGCGGGCCGAGAAGTACTTCCACGTCAAGACCAGCACGTCCTTGCCCATCGCGCGCGCTCGCTCCCTTCGACTCATCGGACAGCTCGACCGTGGCACAGCCGCAGCCATTCTACGCGAACGGTGCGCGCCTGCACGCGCCGCTCCTCAGGTTGGGGACGAAGCTGGCCGCAGCAGGCTGGCTCGGTGCGCGGTCGCTGCGGATTCCACTGCGCGAACCGTGCCTGGATTGACGGTTCCGCTGAGCTGGGAGTACCATTCGGGAAGTATTCAAGGCAGGAGGACACGCTCCGTGACACTGGTTCTCAACATCTTGCTGACGTTTCTGTGGATCATGCAGCTGGCGATCATCGCCCGCGCTATCCTCTCCTGGTTCGATCCGGGCGCTCGCTGGCCGATCTCGCAGATTCTCGTGCAGCTGACGGAGCCGATCATCGCGCCGATCCGCCAGGTGATGCCGCGTACTGGATTCATCGATTTCTCGCCGCTGGTCGCGCTCTTGCTCATCTATCTCTTGCGGGTGATGCTGCTCAACGCAGTCTCGTAACTGCCCGGGGTGCCAGCGCTCGTTCGGGTGCTCCGTCGCGAGCCGGATCCGCACGCGACCGCGGCACCCACTGGAGCGGGTGTCGTTACGCTGTGCGTGC
>BEID01000338.1 GCA_002898975.1 bacterium HR27
GGGTCGGAGAGCCAACCGGGAGAGCCGACGATCACGAGCTGGAGATCCGGCATGTCGCGGGCAAGTCGATCGATCGCACGCAAGAGAACCGGATAGCCCTTGCGTGGTTCGATAGTGCCGACAGCGAGGATATACGGGTTACGAATGCCGAGACTGGCCAGAAGAGGGGTCTGGTGCGGACCTTCGACGGCTCGGAAGACGGCGTTGACACCGTGGTGAATCGTGTGCACGCGTCGAGGATCGATCCGGTAGAGGCGGATCAGGTCGGCGCGGACTGCCTCACTGACCGTGATGATCTGATCGGCACACGCGAGCGTCCTCGGTACCGCAGCTGTGAGAAAGCGGACCAGTCGTGGATGACCGAGTTCAGGAACGATGAGGAAACTCAGATCGTGGATAGTCGCGACACGTGGCACACGGGCAGGTGGCACCAGAAAATCGATTCCGTGCACGACATCGACATGACCGACCAGGAGTTCGATGGGGAGCGGCACACGAAGGCGATGCCACAGGCGGGTGAGCCACTGAGGCGAGAGCGGGAGTTGGCGCAGGGTTGCTTCTGGAGGCGAAGCGTAGGCCTGCTGGACACGCCCGTGGAACAGGACAAGATCCCGTCCGAGCAACGGTGCCAGTGCACGCGCGAGCTCGCGGGCATACCGACCGATACCAGCTGGTTGGGTCACACCTGGCGAAAAATCGAGCGCGACACGCACGTCCGTTAACTCCCGCGTAACCGTTCCACGAGCCAGGGCACGCCAGCGACGATGAAGACGCTCCAGTAGGCAACGAGCCGATCGAGGAGTGCGAGTGCAATAGCCTGCTCCCCGGGTATCCCGAACAGCATGAGCGTCCCAGCCATACCGATCTCGACTGCCCCGATTCCGGCTGGTGTCAACGGCACTGTCGTCAGGAGCGCTGCCAGAAAGGCCAGAAGAAAGCTCATGGGAACGGAGAGCGCGATCCCGAGCGCGCGCGCCTCGGCGTAGACGCGGACGCCTTCCAAGAGCCAGAGCGGTACAGTCAGGGCGGTGACCGCAAAGAAGGTACGCTGTCCGAGCTGGAGACCGGCAGCGAGGCGCAGGAACGGCGCGTGCAGGGCTGCAGGGAGCAGTTGCACGAGTCGATGCGACCGCCGCAGCGAGACGAGGATTCCCAGGACGGTGAGACCCAACGCGGCTGCGACCAGTTGAAGCGGCATGACGTGGGCGTCTGTCGCCAATCCGAGAAACCAGGCCACCAGGGGTAGCAGGCACGCGAGTACGACGAGGTCAGCCGAACGCTCGACCAGAACTGTACCGAAGACGGTCGCGAGCGGGAGTCCCGACCGGCGCTGGGCGAGGAAGCTGCGGTAGAGCTCGCCGAGCTTGGCAGGGACTGCACAATTGACCAGCCAGCCATAAAGACACCAGCGCGTGAGTTCGAGGAGAGAGGGAAGTGCCGGTGGCTGGAGATGCTGTGCGAGGAGGATGCTCCAGCGGGAGGCGCGCAGCGGGAAGGAGCCGTAGTAGGCACCGGCGGCCAGCGCGACATATCCCAGTGAGACACTCCCGAGCAGTGAGAGCACCGCCTCAGAGCGTACACCTGCCCGCTCCCACGCCAGCCACCCCAGCCCACCCAATACGGTCAACCCAGCGACACCACGCACGAACGCGCGACGCCACGATGCTCCACTCGAAATCGCCGAACTAACGTCTGCCACGCCCACCGCCCATCCACTCCGAGCTCTCTTCTCAGTCGACCACCCGCTCCGACCAACCCCAGCGCGCTCGCCAGGCGAGTCCCCAGAGTGCCAGCAAGTGGACACTCAGGTGCAACTCGTGCAGATTTTCGACCAGGTTGTGTACGGCAACGGCTACCGTCGCTGCCAATGCACCCAGCGCGACCGCGCGATCGAACCCGACCGTTCGTCGCCGTACGACCGCGAGCATGGTGAGGACTGCACTCATGAGGAGGCTCGCATACACAATCAACCCGGGAAGCCCCAGTTCAGCCAGAACGTGCAAATAGTAATTATGAGCATGGCCACGCGCGATACGGAACACCGGATGAGGAGAATAGTAGGGAAAGGCGACGCCGAAATTCCCTGCCCCCACACCAGTGAGCGGATGATCGAGGAACATTCCCCAAGCAGCCTGCCAATGTACCATGCGTTCGACGACGGCCCAATTCTCTTCCGTCAGCTGCACGTCTCGGACATCGAACGGTCTGGTCTGCGTCACCAGCTGCACCGCACGTTCGCGGATCGGTTCAGGTAGCTGCTGCCATCCTCCAGCGAGAAGGACGATCGCTCCGAGGAACGCGCCCACGAGGCCGATGCGGCGTACGGTCTTCGGTGCGAAGAGCAGCAATGCTGCGAGCCCCGCCGCTGTCCCAACCCACGCCCCACGCGAAAAGCTCAAGATGATGCCAACCAGACTCGCCGCAACACCGATTGACAACGTGACGAACACCAGGCTCTGCAGAACGAGCCGCCGGCGTGTGGTCGCTGCCGCAACGAAGCCACGCCACCGAAGTCGCCTGTACCGCCGCGCGAGGAGCACTGTCGCCGACAGGCTCCACAGCCAGAGCGGTAAGAGCCATAGCCCGACCATTTCCAAATATCCACCGTACGGGTTCGGCTGGCCGAACGTCCCATATGCCCGGTAGAGTCCGGCTGCGACAGCAAAACTGGGTGGCGCGAGGCCAAGCGCACTCTGTACGGTGCCGAACGCGACTTCCCCCACCGCCGCGACTGCCAGACTGACCGCGAGTAGAATGACGCTCCTGCGCGAGTCCAGAAGATGAATCACCGCGACAAAGGACAGGAGCGCAGCAGCCCAGCGATAGATCGTCGCCACACCAAACAGCACATTGCTCGCAACTGTCAGCGATACCACCTGCACTAACAGGAACGCGACCAAGAGCTGGGCAATGCCGGGAACGTGCACAGCCGCGCGTCGCTGCACTATCACGAGCGGGAGGAGAACCGCTGTCCCCGCCAAGGCCAGTTGGGTCGCTGT
>BEID01000339.1 GCA_002898975.1 bacterium HR27
ATCGGTTTTCCGGTATCCCTCACGGGCGAAAGCCAGGACAGCGTTGGGCCCGAGCCAGACCGATCCATCCATGCGCGGCGTGAAGTGCACACCGAGAAAGGGAAAACGAGGGTCCGGCACCGGATAGACGTTGGTCCGGACAAGGTGCCGCCGCTCGGCTCGCAATATGTAATAGTCGCCCCGGAACGGCACGATCGCCGGATCAGGCCGTCCGCCGCTCAATCGCGCCAACCGGTCGCTGTGCAACCCGGCACAGACGACGACGAACCGCGCCTCGTAGAAGCCGCCCGTCGTCTCGATACCGATGCGACCGTTCCGCCGCTGGAATGCGAGCACCGTTCTCTCGAAAAGAATCTCGCCACCGGCCAGACGCACATCTTCAGCGAACGCTTCCGCCACCCGCGCGAAGTCGACGATACCAGTACGCGGTGACCAGATCGCCCGCACGCCCGTTACGTTCGGCTCCCGGTCACGGATCTGCTCCGCTGTGAGCAACTCGAGCCCCTGGACACCGTTCTTCTGTCCACGCTCGTACAACTCGAGGAGCCGTGGCACCTCGTCGGGC
Organism: bacterium HR27; assembly: GCA_002898975.1. Lineage (GTDB taxonomy): Bacteria > Chloroflexota > Chloroflexia > Thermomicrobiales > Thermomicrobiaceae > Thermomicrobium. The sequence continues at coordinate 566 of BEID01000339.1, forward strand.
GACGTGGCGACGACCAGCTTTCCGATCAACTGGTACGGAACTCCTCGCTCGTCACAATAGCGAATGAGCTTGGCTGCCCCGGCAACGCAGGCGCGCGCCTTGAGTGACCCTGGTCGGTAGTACAGCCCCGAATGAATCACGCCGCTGTTGTGACCGGTCTGATGCGTAGCAACCCGCGCTTCCTTCTCGATGACCGCGAGTCGGAGGCGAGGGCGACGTAACAAGATCTCGCGGGCGGTGGCGAGCCCAACGATCCCAGCTCCGATCACGATCACATCGAACATCGCATTGACCTCTCACATGCCCGGCGGTTCCCGCTGCAACGTGAACGCACGGCTGCCGCAGCCCTCGCACACCTCGGGTCGATGGAAACCGCGCTCGAAGTACCCACACTGCACGCACGTCCAGCGTGTCATCGCGAACAGCCGAACCAGATCAGCCCGGGTAATGATGCCGACCAGCCGTCCGTTCCGAAGAACTGGAACCCGACGGACGCGTCGCTGCACGATGAGATCGGCGATGGTCTCGGCCGGTGTATCCTCGCTCACCGCGATCACGTCCGTGCTCATCACATCAGCAGCGACACGTCCGCGCTTGGCGATGAGATCGAACTCCGACACGATGCCGAGGACACGTCCCTCCTCGTCCACGACCGGAACACCGGTGATGCGATGCTGAACGAGCAACCGTGCAATCTCGTCGATCGGTGTATGAGGTTGGACGGTGATGACATCCCGGGTCATGATTTCGTGTGCGTAGACGGTGTCGATCGAATCAGCCATTGTGCGCCCCCATTTCCCACCCACGACCTGGAGCGAGCATACGGCATCGTAACACGATCGCGCGGTATCCGTGAGCGAGTCGTATACTGCAGGGTGAGAGGCACGAGTTCGGGAGGCACGGATTGGAATCAGCCGACTTCGTGATCATCGGCGCCGGCATCGTCGGCTGTAGTGTCGCCTATCACCTGGCCGAGCGACGAGCCGGGAAGATCGTCGTGCTGGAACGGGATGAAATCGGCCGCGGCGCAACAGCCGGTGCCGCTGGTGGCATCCGCCTGCAATTTTCTTCCGAAACCAATATTCGCCTCTCGCTCCTCAGCTTCGAGTACTGGGAGCACTTCAGCGATTTGTTCGGTGTCGATATCGGCTTGCACCAGCATGGGTATCTCTTCCTGTTGACACGTCCCGAGCACGTCGTCGCCTTCCAGTCTTCGCTCGCTCTCCAGCAGTCACTGGGCGTCCCTGCGGAGTGGGTGACCCCGGACGACATCGCCCGACTTCAGCCAGCGATACGCACCGACGATCTCCTCGGCGGTACCTATTGCCCGCGTGACGGCTGGTGCGACCCCTATTCCGCGACGATGGGCTTCGCTCGCGCCGCTCGCGAACTCGGTGTCACGATCTCTGAGCGGCGCCCGGTGACCGGCTTCGAGATCAGCGACGGCCGGATACGCGCCGTCGAGACCCCGACCGGTCCGATCGCCTGTGGTACAGCCGTGCTGTGTACCGGCCCCTGGACCGGCGTTGTTGGCAAGCTCGCTGGCATCGCGTTACCGGTTCAACCCTACCGGCGGATGAGCTTCGTGACGGACCGCTTCGATCCGGTCCCGAAAACCGTTCCGATGACGATCGAATACGAAACCTCACTGTACTTCCATCCAGAGGGAGACGGTTTTCTTTTCGGCATGGCGAATCCGGATGAGCCTCCAGGTTTCGACAAAACGGTCGATCCCGATTGGATGCGTGTGACGATCGAAGCGCTCTGTCGCCGTGCACCCGTCTTCGAGCAGGCCCGGATTCGCCGTGGCTGGGCCGGTTTCTACGAGGTCACGCCCGATCACAACCCACTCATCGGTTGGGTGGAGGACATTCCGGGGCTCGCTGTCGCTGCCGGTTTCAGCGGTCACGGCTTCATGCACGGGCCGGCCGTCGGCCGCTGCATGGCTGAACTCCTGCTGGACGGACGCGCCCACTCGGTCGATGTCAGTCCCTTCGCACCGTCGCGCTTCCATCGCGGACAATTAGTGCCAGAACAAAACGTGATCTAACCCTCGTGGTGTGGAGTTCGTGCACGATGGTCATCGGTGTGACACGCATTGCGATCGAGATTCCGAGCGCTCACTCGCTCAAGGAGAAGCGCAAGGTCGTCCGATCCGTCATCGACCAAGTGAAGCATCGGTTCAACGTCGCGATTGCGGAAGTCGACGGTCATGCCCAGTGGCAGTTCGCGGAATTGGGCGTCGCATGCGTCTCCACGTCACCGCAGCACGCGGACGAGATGCTGCGCCGGGTTTTGCAGTTCATCGAGGAGCATCTGGCGGAAGGGTACCTTCTCGACTACCAGACGGAAGTTATTCACCTCTAGTCTCGAGTTCCGCCGGACCCGGTTCCTCAGCTGCTTGCGTCGGCAAGTCGCGGAGTATTCGTTCGA
>BEID01000340.1 GCA_002898975.1 bacterium HR27
GGGAACCGCTGCATGTCGAACGGGGCTTTGCGCCGGAGGAGAGTACGGTCACGGTCGGCTTGGTCCGGGGTACCATGCAGGTCGAGCAGCGCGATTCCAAGCAGCCGGAAGTCATCCTGGAGACGATCGCTGATTCGATGTCCTACGCGGGCACCTACTTTCCGACACCGCGCGGGCATGCGGGGATCGTCGTGCTGGGTCCGGAGCACGCGCAACTGATCGCCGAGGCAGGCTGGAGCAAGGCACAGGCACGCCAGTATCTCTGGGAGCACTTCGGCCGACCAGCCGGCGTGCTCCGCCGCCTGGCCAAAGACGCGCTGCTCGACCCGGCGCTGCCGGACGATGCGTTCGTCCGCTTCGCTCATTCGCCGGAGACGATCCTGCTCGTCGTGGCAGGAGCGCGGAACGCCGGCATTTCCACCGTCTGCCCCACGTTCATCGGTCAACAGGTCACGGTGCCGATTCGGACGAAAGCGTGAGCGACAAGGAGAAGGGACCGGGCAGTGAGCCCGGTCCCTTCTCCTCCCAGGTGGCATCGGAAAGGATCAGGTGTGACGGACGAGCGATGGCTGGAAGGCATGGTCGCCTTCGTCACCGGTGCTGGACGCGGTGAAGACGGAGGTGGCGGAGCCGGAATCGCTCGGGCGCTCGCACGGCACGGGGCCCGTGTCGTCGTCAACGACCTGACCGAGGAAGCGGTCGCCGCGACCGTGACCCAGATCCAGCAGCGCGGCGGCGAGGCATGGGGCATCGTCGGTGACGTCTCGAACCCACGCGACGCCGAGCGGATGATCGACGCCACGGTCGAGCGATTCGGACAGATCGACATCCTCGTCAACAATGCGGCACTCGGTGGACTGGTACCAGCGATCGAGCGGCTGCCCGACGACATCTGGCACCGGCAGGTTGCTGTGGATCTCTCCGGTCCGTTCTTCATGAGCCGCGCTGCGCTGCGGCACATGATCCCGCGACGCTTCGGGCGCATCGTCAACATCGGCTCGCTCGCCGGCATCCGAACCGGGTTCGTCAGTGGTGCGCCGTATACCACCGCGAAGAGCGGGCTCATTGGGCTGACGCGGCAGATGGCCGCCGAGTTCGCCCCCTTCGGGATTACCGTCAACGTGCTGCTCCCGACCGGGATCCGCAATCCGGCGATCATGCGCCGGCGCCCTGACCTGTTCCAGGGCAACGACCGACAACTCGGTCCGCTCGATCCGGAAGAGGAGATCGGGAAGTTGGTCGCATTCCTGGCACGACGCGACGTCGGTTTCATCTCCGGTGCAGCTATTCCGCTCGATCGCGGATTGGGAAGCGCGCTCGGCAACTTCGTCGAGTACGCACGGCGGAGTGGCAAGGATATTGGTTGACGCGTACCAACACAGGGTTCAGGAGGCTCGTATGCAAACCCAGCAACGTTGCGACCTCACCGGGATGGTCGCCCTCGTCACCGGCGCTGGCGGCGGACTGGGTCCGTTCATCGCTCGAGCGCTGGCCGAGGCTGGTGCCACCGTCGCAGTCAATGATCGAACCCTAGAACGCACAACAGCGACCGTCGAGGAGCTGCGGCGAGCAGGTTTTGCGGTCGAGGGCTTCCCGGCTGACGTGACGGATTCGGCACAAGTCGACCAGCTCATCCAGCACGTGGTCGAGCGATTCGGGCAACTCGACATCCTGGTCAACAAGGCCGAGGCGCACGGGAGCGGTTGCCGCTCCGATGAGGTGACGGACGAGGAGTGGGAAGCAGTCTTGGCAGTCAACGTCCATGCTCCGTTCTACCTGAGTCGGGCAGCTGTCCGCCACATGCGCCAGCGTCGCTTCGGTCGCATCATTCATGTCTCGCACATCACGGCGATCCGCACCAGCGTGCTCAACGGTGTCGCCTACGTGGCGACGAAGGAGGCGCTCTACGGCTTGACGCGCCATCTCTCGATCGAGGTAGCCCAGCACGGCATCACGGTCAACGCCATCCTGCCCGGCTTCATCGTGACCCCGAAACTCGTCTCGGAATGGGGCGAAGAGCGGATCGCTCGGTTGGCCGAAACGATTCCGGCCCTGCGCGCCGGCACGCCTGAAGAAGTTGCCGCGCTCGTCGTCTTTCTGGCGAGCCGGGAAGCCGGCTACATCACCGGTGCGGCGATCCCGATCGACGGCGCAGTGTCGGTCGTGCCGGGTGCCCGGAATAACCCGGAAGCAGCGTTCGCATGATGGAGGAGACGATGGGACGATTGGCAGGGCTGGTTGCCCTCGTGACCGGTGCCGGCGGCGGAGAAATGGGCGGTGGTGGAGCCGGAATCGCCCGTGTGCTCGCTCGCGAAGGTGCCATCGTCGCGGTGAATGACCTCAACGAAGAGTACGCCCGGGCCACGGTCGACCAGATTACCCAGCAAGGTGGCCAGGCGTTCGTCCTCCCTGGCGATGTCTCCGACCCCCAGCGGGCGCGGGAGATGGTCGAAACGGTCGTCGGACGGCATGGTCGCATCGATATCCTGGTGAACAACGCCGCCCGACTCGGTCGCTCGCCGGCTGTCGAGCGTATGCCTGACGAGGAGTGGCACAGCTACATCGCGGTCAACCTCTCCGGCCCCTTCTACATGAGTCGCGCCGCACTGCCGCACATGATGCGGCAGCAGTACGGGCGCATTATCAACATCGGTTCGCTCGCTGCGCTCCGCGCCAGTCTCAATGGCGGGGCTGGCTACACGAGTTCGAAGCGCGGTCTCCTCGGCCTGACGCGGCAGCTCGCTGCCGAGTTCTACTCCTACAACATCACGGTCAATGCGGTGTTGCCGGCAGGAATCTTGAGCGGCCGGATGCGCGCGGAAATGGGGCCACAAGCTGACGCACTCGTCACCGCCCGACGCTGGGCACTTCCCGACGATATCGGCGCCATCTGTGCCTATCTTGCGAGTCCGGAGGCACACCTCATCTCGGCGAGCGTGATCGTGGTCCCTGGTGCCAACGCCACTGGCCTCGGGGACTTCGCCAGTTATCGCG
>BEID01000341.1 GCA_002898975.1 bacterium HR27
ACTCCCACCGCCAGCAGTGCCATTCTGGACTCGCCCGCTGATCGTTCCCGTCTCCTGCGCCTGCACCGGGGACACGAGAGCCAGGCCCAACACCATGACGAAAGCCAGTGCACGTAACCAGCGCACTGCCCGGAACCTCTCTTTCCGCGCTTCCGCCTGTGCCCTTCACTCAGTCCGCGACCGAGCCGACCGGAGAAGTCGACGCGCTCTGGGCATAGGCACGATCCAACACTTCCACGAGGTGCAGGACCGGAACACGGCTGCCACGCGCCCGGAGCCCTGCCTCAAGTTGGAGCATACACCCGGGGTTGGCCGAGACGATGACGTCGGCACCGGTCGCCAGGGCATTGTCCAGTTTGCGTTCGAGCAAAGCGGACGCCATGTCCGGTTGCAGGAGGTTGTAGATACCGGCGGAGCCGCAGCAGAGCGCAGACTCGGCCATTTCGACCAGCCGCAGCTGCGGAATCGCCCGCAGGAGCACCCGCGGCTGCTGGGTGATTCGTTGCGCGTGCGCCAGATGGCACGGTTCCTGATAAGTCACCGTCCACGGTAGCGGGCCCGGTTGCGCGGTCAAACCGCGCTCGACGAGAAACTCGAGCACGTCCCGCACCTTCGCAGCCAAAGCGCGTGCCCGCTCCGCATACCCGTGATCGTGGCGCAGGAGCTGCGGATACTCCTTGAGCATCGCGCCGCAGCCAGCTGCGTTGACGATGATGGCATCGAGGTAGGGAGACTCCAGCGCCTCGATGTTGCGTCGGGCCAGCTCGCGACCGAGTTCCGGTTCACCGCTATGCACGTGGAGCGCACCACAACACTGCTGGCCCGAAACCAGCACCACGTCGAAGCCGTTGCGCGTCAGGACGCGGATCGTCGCCTCATGTACGTGTGCGTAGGCTGTACTCATCACGCAGCCGACGAAGAGTGCGACCCGCCCGCGGCGTTCCCCCTCGGCCGGATAGAACCGCCCATCGGCGACCACGAACTCGTGGGAGAGACGCGGGAGCAAGGCCTCGGCATGCTCGAGACCAACCAGTCGCAACAGGCCGGAGCGGCGCACCAGCGCCCGGAGAGGGCTGCGCTGATACCAGCGAAGCAAACGGTTCGCGAGACGGAACCGCCGCATATCGCCGAGCAGGACACGGAACCCGAGGAAACGGAACAGCCGCTCGCGGAGCGATTGGGGTCGGTGCTGCACGAGCTGTGCGCGCGACGCCTCCAGGATCTCTCCGTAATGCACGCCACTCGGGCAGACCGCCTCGCACGCTCGACAGTTGAGACAGAGTTGCATTTCCTCAGCGAAAACCGGATCGAGGAGATCCAGTCGCCCCTCGGCCACGGACTTCATCAGCCAGATACGACCGCGCGGCGACGAGCGCTCGCGCCAGGTGATCCGGTACGTCGGGCACGAGGGCAAGCAAAAACCGCAATGAACGCACTTGCGTATCGCATCGTACGCTGGAGCATCCCGCCCGCTAAAAGTCCGCCGGCGCTCCACTTCCTGTACAGTCGCCATCCTCGTCACCTGCCTCCTCGGTCAGAGATGCGCGATGAAGCGCCCTCGGTTGAGCACGCGCTGGGGGTCGAAGGTCTCTTTGAGCCGGCGCATGACGGTCACACCGTCGGGGTGTCGACCGAAGACGTCGGTGCCCATCTTGCTGTCGGTTGGGCCTGCGAGCATCGTCGCGTGATAGCCCAATTGGGCTAGCGTGCTCCAGGCGGAGCGGAGCAGCTCGACCGTTCCGCTGACCGTAACGTACGCGAGTCCGCTCCCATAGTCGAGCACGAGTCCAGCGAGTGCTGAGCCGAGATCGCTCGTCAGGCGTTGAGCCAGCCCAGCCAGACGGGTCGGCAACTCGCCGATCCGCCCCCGCAGGCGATCCGTCTGTGGTCGTGCATCGAGCGCGCCTTGCAGTGCCCGCCAGAACATGAGCGTTTCGGCCGCATCCAAAACCTGCGCTTCGCGAGCGAAGGCACCGGCAGTGTCGCGCAACCGATCGGCCTGACGGATGACTGCTGCTTCCGGCCCCTCGCAACGCGCTGCGAGCACCCAGCCGCTGGCCTCCAGGCCGATCCGACGCGTTGTTTCCGGCTCGAGTACGACCAGCGCAGTGGGTGCCAGTTGCGACCCCCGAAGAGTGAGCGCTGCTTCTGCGGCCTCGGCGACCGCTGAAAAGCCGAGGAGCAACGTCCGTTGCGCCTCGGGAGCCGGCAGGAGCTTGAAATTCGCTTGCACGATCACACCGAGCGACCCCAAGGCGCCGAAGTGCAGACGCATCATGTCGTATCCGGAGACGTTCTTGACGACGATGCCCCCACCTTTAGCCAGCGTCCCGTCCGGTAGCGCCACCGTGATGCCGATGATGAGGTCCCGCAGGCTGCCGTGCCCGAAGCGGCGTGGACAACCCAGCCCGGTCGCCACGAGACCTCCCACTGTGACCCGCTCCGGCTCGGCAGCATCGATCGGCAGCATCTGCCCATTGGCGGCGAGATCCCGTTCCAGATCAGCCAGTGTCCGCCCAGCCTGGACGGCGATGGTCAGATCAGCCGGTTCGTACTGGACGATCTGCGACAGTCCACGCACATCCAGTGCGACGTCGTACCGCTCGGGCAGGTTGCCGAGGCCCATTTGGCCACCACCGCCCCATGGAATCACCGCGAGATCGGCCGCCGAGCACAGTGCGAGCGCCTCAGCCACCGCCTCCGGGCTCGAGACCGCGAGCGCCACACTGGGCACTGTGCCATCGACGGCGAAAGCAGTGGGATCCTGCCGAACGCCGAGTTCAGCCAGCCGTTCGAGTGCAATCTCGGGCCGCACGCGTGTCGTTCCTGTCATCCTGCCACCTCAGACGTACTCCAGCCCGAGGCGCTGAGCGAGCGCCTGCTGACGGAAGATGCCGACCTCAGCGCAGCGGAAACCGGACGGCAAGACCTTCTCCGGATTGAAGAGCTCGCGCGGGTCAAAGCTCTTCTTGAGACCCGCCATCGCGCACAGA
>BEID01000342.1 GCA_002898975.1 bacterium HR27
GCCGATCAGCGTCAGCGAGCGGACGCGCAGCGACCCGGTGAGGGCGAGCCGCGCAGCGACCATCGCACCGAGACTCGCGCCGACCAGGTGTGCCTCGTCGATCGCGAGTGCTCGCACGAGCTCGACCATGTCCTCGGTGAACCCACCGAGCGTCAGGCGCCCGCCGGGGTCGCTCGTTCGGCCGTGGGCACGGAGATCAGGAGCGACCACATCGAAGAAGCGCCGGAGGAGGTCGAAGATCGCGATCCAGCTCTCGCTCGTCCCGAAATACTGGTGCAACAGCAGTACCGGAGTTCCGGAGCCAGCTCGCAGGTAATGGATGCGAACCGTGCTTCCCGACCAGTAGGGCATCGTTCCCCTCGCTCTCCCGCTCGCTGAACGCAACGGCGGTGCCGCCCAGCTTTCGGGCAGCCACTATACTCGGGTGCAGGTGCTCAAGGGGAGGGGGAGTCCGTGCGGGACATCGGGGTGCTCCGTTCCACCTTGCGACGTATCGACCGACGGGGGTACAAGGCGTACGAGGAAATCAGGGGACTCTACCGAGCGGCCGATGTCGTGCTCGCGATCGATCATGTCCAGGGGGATCCGTATGCGCCACCGTCGCGAGTCCGGCTGATCGTCGAGCGACAGCGCCTCACGCTCCCCGACGTCTCCAGTCGAGTGCGTCGCATCGCCCTCGAAGACTTCCTGGCCCGGCGGGCACAGCAGATCATCGATCGCCTGGGGCGGCGACGTGCTGGCACCGGACGCTCCGGACTCATCGCGATCGACGCCGGTGGGCAGGAAGTGCTCGAACGGACCGCCTGCCGGATCACCGACGAGCGCGTCGAGCTGCGTCTGTCCGTCGGGCTTCCGGCTGCCGGACGCACGATTCTGGGCGATCGCGCCGAGGAGATCCTGGCCGATCTCTTGCCGGAAATCGCGCGGACGACCCTCTACCTGGATCGCGTGGCGCTCGCCGAAGCGGAACAGTTCATCGCGGTCGTCGAGGATGCCGAAGCGTTGCGGGCGCAACTCCCAGAACAGCGGCTCGTCGCCTTCGTCGGACGTGGTGCCATTCTGCCGCGCCGATCCGGGGTCAGTCAGGAGCCGTTGCGGGAAGGTGCGATCCCGTTCGAGGCCCCACCGAGTCTTGAAGTGGAGTTGGCGACGCCTCACAGCGGGCGGGTCCGCGGCATGGGTATCCCGGAGGGGATGACCCTCATCGTCGGTGGCGGGTTCCACGGCAAATCGACGCTGCTGGAGGCGCTGGCGCGCGGCGTCTATAACCACATCCCGGGTGACGGGCGGGAGCGGGTCGTCACGCGGAGCGATGCTGTCGTCATCCGTGCCGAGGACGGCCGGCGGGTCGTCGGCGTCGACCTTTCCGCGTTCATCCGCAATCTGCCGCTCGGCCGATCGACGGAATGCTTCACCAGCGACGATGCAAGCGGCTCGACCTCACAGGCGGCCAACATTCTCGAGGCGCTCGAGGTCGGTGCCCGCGTGCTGCTGATGGACGAAGATACCTGCGCGACCAACTTCATGATCCGCGATCACCTGATGCGCGAACTCGTTCCGGCCGATGCCGAACCAATCGTTCCCTTCATCGACCGGGTACGGCAGCTGTATCGCAGCGCGGGTGTCTCGACGGTGCTGGTGATGGGCGGCGCCGGTGACTATCTCCATGTCGCCGACACGGTCATCTGGATGCGCTCCTACCGTCCGGAGGATGTGACCGAGCGGGCCCGTGCGCTCGCCCAGCGACACGGCGACGGCGCGTTCGAACCGCCGGACCCCTGGCCCGGAGTCGTGGCGCGGGTGCCAGTGCCGGAGAGCATCGACCCGCGCCGGCGGGATCGAACACGCGTTAAGGCATACGGGACGGAGGAGGTCGCTTTCGGGTACGAGTCGATCGATCTCAGTCACGTCGAGCAGATCGTCGATCCCAGCCAAACGCGTGCCATCGGACTTGCGCTCGTCTATGCGCTCGAGCAGGGATTCATCGATGGTCGCCGGCCGCTGGCGGCGATCCTCGATGCCTTGGAGGCAGCGATCGATCGGCACGGGCTCGACGTGCTCTCGCCGTTTCGTGGACATCCTGGGGACTTCGCACGCCTGCGGCGCTTCGAACTGGCCGCCGCGCTCAACCGTCTGCGCACGCTCGAGGTTCGCCAGCTCCGGCCGAGCCGCTGACCCGCGCCGCAACCTGGTCGGTGCGTGCCCGGACTGCCGCGATGCCCGCGATTGCCGCCGTCTCGGCACGCAGGATCAGAGGGCCGAGGGAACATGGTTCAGCACCGTGAGCGCGCAGCAACGCGACTTCCTCCTCGGTCCAGCCACCCTCGGGTCCGACGAACACGACGAGCGGTGTCGCGGGAGCGAACGATTCCTCAGCAACGGCTGGGATGCCGTTCGCTTCCCAGAACAGGACCAGTCGGGGCGCGCGATGTCGTTCGAGCGCTTCGACCAGCGTGCAGGGCGTCTCGATAGTCGGCAGAACGCCGCGTCCGCACTGCTCGCTCGCCTCGATCGCGATCCGTTGCCAGCGGGTCAGCCGGTTCTGCACGCCTCGCTCGTCGAGCTGCACCACCACGCGTTGCGTTCGTAAGGGGACGATGCGTTCTACCCCGAGCTCGGTCGCCTTTTCCACCACGAGATCGAAGTGGTCGAAACGGAGCAGGGCGACCGCGAGCGTGATCGGCGGTGGTGGGAGCGGCCGTGCTGGCCGGGCTTCGGCCACCTCGGCAACGACCAGCGCAGGACGCACCGTCACCAGCACTGCTCGGTAGTCGAGGCCCTGCCCATCGAAGAGCACGATCTCGTCGCCGGCGCGCAGCCGGAGCACCCGCGTGACCTGGTGGTGGATCCGCTCGGGCAGCTCGACGCGTGCGCCGAGTTCCAGTGGCTGTGGGAGGTAGAAACGATGACCGCGGCGGCTCATGGCCGGGTGCGCTCCAGGAGCAGACTCACCCAGTCGCCGTCCTGTTTCCGGTCGACGA
>BEID01000343.1 GCA_002898975.1 bacterium HR27
GGCTAGAGCGCCTGCGCGCGGCGGGCGAGGACGCGCGCAAACAGCTCATCGCTGCCAACCTGCGGCTGGTGCTTGGCACGGCCAAGCGTTTCCAGGCGATGCAGGTCCACGGGCGGTCCGTGCCCCTGAGTGACCTCATTCAGGAAGGGAACCTCGGGCTCATGCGGGCCGTCGACAAGTTCGACTACCAGAGGGGCTTCAAGTTCAGCACCTATGCGACCTGGTGGATCCGCCAGGCGATCACGCGGGCGATCGCTGACCAGGGACGGACGATCCGCTTGCCCGTACACATGACCGACTCGATCACCCGCTACCACCGCACGATGACGCAGCTCGCGCAAGAGCTCGGCCGCCAGCCGACACCGGAAGAGATCGCCGAAGCGATGAGCGTTCAGCCGGAAAAGATCGCGCAGATCGTGCGGGCTGCCCAACGTGCTGTATCGCTCGATCAACCGCTGAGCGATGAGGATGAAACGAGTCTGGGAGATCTCATCGCTGACGAGCTAACGCAATCCCCCGAAGAACTCGCTGAAGAGTCCCTGATGCGGCGCGATATCGCTGAAGTCCTCGAGATGCTCTCGCCGCGCGAGCGACTGGTTCTCCAGCTCCGTTACGGCCTGTCGGACGGCGAGCCACGAACGCTGGCCGAAGTTGGTGATCTCCTCGGCATCAGCCGCGAACGCGTCCGGCAGATCGAGAACGAAGCGTTGCGCAAGCTGCGTCGCATCGCCCGCGAGCGACTGGCTGAGTATTACGCCGGAATCTGAGCTGAAAACCGAAAAGGCGAAGCCCGCCCGCAGAGGGCGGGGCAGGGGTCGCGCGATAACGGAACCGATCAGGCGTGCCGATGTCCGTTCGTCGAGAGCACGGTAACCGGGTGAGGGGTGAGTACCCACTCGATCAGCGCCATTCGGAGCGGCACGCCGTTCCGGGCCTGGCGGAAGTAGGCAGCACGTGGATCGGTGTCCACCTCGGGATCGATCTCGCCGACGCGCGGGAGCGGATGCAGGACGATGGCGTGTCGCGGCAGTGCCCGCATCAGTCGCTGGTCGACGACATAACGGCCGCAGGCTGCAGCATATTCGTCAGGATCGCTGAAGCGCTCGCGCTGGATACGCGTCTGGTACAGCACATCGACCTCAGGAGCGATCGCCACGAGATCGTCCGCTTCCTCGACCTCGAGACCAGCTGACCGCAGTTCCTCGACGAGAAGCGGATCCATGCGTGTCACCGGTGGGGCGACGAGGTAGATCTTCGTGCCGACTGTCTGGGTCAAGAGACGGGCGAGCGAGCGAGCGGCGCGGCCGAAGCGGAGATCCCCCACGAGCGCGACGGTAAGCCCGTCGATGCGGCCGCACTCCCGCCAGACGGTGTACAGGTCGATCAAGGCTTGCGTCGGATGCTCGTTCGCCCCGTCACCCGCGTTGATGACTGGAACGTCGGTTACCGCGGCTGCTCGAGCCACCGATCCCGCCGCCGGATGGCGGATGACGAGTAGATCAGCGTAACCCGCCACGACACGAGCGGTGTCTTCGATCGATTCGCCTTTGGCGGCGGAGGAGGTGGACGCAGCGTATTCCGCCGAGATCACCGAGCCACCGAGACGGGTCATCGCAGCCTCGAAGCTCAGGCGCGTGCGGGTGCTCGGCTCGTAAAAGAGCGTGGCCATGATCGCACCACGGGCGACTGGAGCGATTTCCCGCGGTGGAAGAGCGGCGAACTCGTCGGCCCGGTGGAAGAGCTGAAGGAGGAACTGCCGGTCGAACTGCGTGACGCTGAGCACGTGCTTCACGTCGGGTCTCACGCGCAACCCCCTTCTCGACAGACCGATTCGGCGCGCACGCACATGTGCGGCGCAATCTGGTTTTCCGCTCGGGGAGGTTGCCTGTTCGGAGGAACCCATAGCAGATGATACCCCACATCGCGTGTCCGTGCAAGGAGCATCGGAGGCCGTTGCCGCATCCGTACGCGGGTCGGACGTCTGCGTGGTAACGTGACAGCAGCACGTGACGATCGCCTCCATTTACCGGTACAATCGCGCCGAGTGACAGGGCTCCAGAGCAGCGTCTGCTATGCCGATACATGGAGCGAGAAGGACGCCGATGAGCGCGGGCGATGCATACGACAGCTGGGGATCGGGCGTGATTCGAGCGCTGCACATCGCGACTATTCGTGGCGTGGTGGTGCGTGTGCATCCGACGCTGCTCTTCATCGTTCCCTGGGTACTCTGGCACTGGGGAGATCGGAGTGTCGATCCACTGCGCGGAGCGCTCTTCGGGGTTTTCGTCCTGATCGCTGTGTTCGTGAGCGTGGCCGCACATGAGCTGGCGCATGCGCTGGTTGCTCATCGTTACGGTCTGGCTGTGCGCGACATCACCTTGCTGCCGATCGGTGGTTTGACCCGCATCGAGCAGGGGCCACTGCCTCCCCGCCGCGAGGCAGCGATCGCGCTGGCAGGCCCCGTGCTCAACGCGCTCCTGGCACTGGGCTTGTTGCCATTCGTGGCCAGCATGGTGATGCTGCGCGATCTCACCACGGTGGAGAAGATTGTGGGGTTACTGTCCGAGACGAGCATGACCAGCCTGTTGGCCTTCACCATGATCAGTAACCTCATGTTGGCGCTGCTCAACCTGCTCCCTGCTTTCCCGATGGATGGCGGGCGGGTGCTGCGGGCCTGGCTCTCCACCGTCTCCGAGCGTTCGCGGGCGACGCGCATCTCCGTTGCGGCGGGCTATGCTGTCGCACTCCTGTCGCTGTTCCTCGGTGTGTGGTTGCGTGATGTGACGCTACCTATCGCTGGTGTGTTCCTGGCAGCCGCCGCCTTCATGGAGCAGCGGACGCTCGACCTGGAGCAGGCGATGCAGCGGCTGCCGGTGGGACAGTTCGCTGTCTGGGACGGTGGAGGGGTCCTGCCGCATGAACCGCTCGCGCATGCACTACAGGGCGGCCCGCGCGACGTGGCGGTGGTCGAAGGCGGGGTG
>BEID01000344.1 GCA_002898975.1 bacterium HR27
CGATGCCGACGAGCTTCTCCGCGACAACTTCTTCGAGCGTCGGGATTTCGGTCGTGGTGGTCGGTATCGGATCGGACGTTACGGTCATCGCCTGTCACCCCCCAGGACTCGCATCCTTTCGTTCAGCGGACGCCGTGCGAGACATGGACAGCTGCGTCTCCTTCGACCGGAAGAGCCAGCCGCTCCAGAAGTTCTTTGCCGAGTTCCGCGTATGCCTGGGCTGCCCGGGACGTGGGGTCGTACTCGAAGATTGTCTGGCCGTGGCTCGGCGCCTCGGCAAGACGGACAGCACGCGGAATGACGGTTCGGAAGGCCCGGGCACCGAACACCCGACGAATCTCCTGCACCACCTGGACTGCGAGCCGCGTCCGGGCATCGAACATGGTGAGGACGACGCCGAGTACATCGAGCGCCGGGTTGAGTCGCCGCTTGACGAGGTCGAGCGTCGTCACCAGGTGGGCCAGCCCCTCGAGCGGGAGATATTCGCACTGGATCGGCACCAGGACGGAACGTGCCGCGACCAGCGCGTTGACAGTGAGCAGCCCGAGTGACGGTGGACAATCGACGAGGACGACCGCGTAGCGGGCCGCCAGCGGCTCGATCACCCGGCGCAAGCGCTGCTCGCGCTGCGGAGCTGCGACGAGTTCGACCTCGGCGCCGGCCAGCACGCCGGATGACGGGAGGAGATCGAGACCTGGTCGCACGTCGGGGAGGACCGCTTCCGTACCGTTCGCCGGGTCGAGCAGGGCATCGTAGACCGTCGCCGCGAGGCGCGTGCGATCGATCCCCAGGCTGCTCGTCGCGTTGGCTTGTGGATCGAGGTCGATCAAGAGCGTCCGATGGCCACGTTGGGCCAGAAAGGCCGCGAGCTGCACAGCGGTCGTGGTCTTCCCGACGCCACCCTTTTGGTTCGCGACCGCGATCACCCGTTCCACGCCGCCTGCCTCCGCTCGCGCGGTCGATGTTAATTACCTCAGTCTACCACATGGGCTCCAGGAACCGGACGGCGACCTCGTTGGCCACCAGGACTCCCCGTCGAGTCAGCCGCAGCCGCTCCCCGTCCCATTCCACGAGATCGAGAACGCGCAGCTCCTCGATCGCTGCACCGTAGAGTTCGAGCAGGTCGCGCCCGTGTCGCTCACGGAAGGCACTCGCGGCGATCCCATCGGTGACGAGCCGGAGTCCCAACAGCATCGTCTCGATCGCCTCCGTGCGCGGATCGATCGGCTCCACCTCCTGGATCGGCAGTTCGCCGAGGTGAAGCCGCTCGATGTAACGTTCCGGTCGTCGCTCGTTGACCGTTCGGATCCCGCCGAGGTAGCCATGTGCACCGGCCCCTGCACCGATGTACCAGCCGTTCCGCCAGTAGATCTGGTTGTGACGCGAGCGGAAAACGGAGCCGCGTGCCCAGTTGGAGATCTCGTAGTGCTCGTAACCGTGCTGAGCGAGAAGATCCATCGCTAGTTCGGCCAGCTCGGCCATCGCATCGTCGTCGAGCGGCCGCAGGACACCGCGCTGGACACCGCGCTCGTACGGTGTGCCGGGCTCGATAGTGAGCGCATAGAGCGACAGGTGCTCCGGTTCCCAGGCCAGAACCGTTGCGAGGTCGTGCAACCAGTCTTCCCGTGTCTGACCCGGCCAGCCGTAGATAAGGTCGAGATTGACGTTGTCGAACCCGGCCTGGCGAGCCGCCCGATAGGCCTGCTCCGGCATCTCGGGCCGGTGCGCCCGGCCGAGCACCTTGAGGCCGTGCGGAGCCAGCGTCTGTGCACCGATGCTCAACCGGTTGACGCCCGCCGAACGGTACCCAACGAGCTTGGCCGTGTCGACCGTTTCCGGATTAGCTTCCAGCGTGACTTCCGCTCCAGGTAGGACAACAAAGGTTCGCGCGATGGTGTCGAGGAGCGTCGCGACCTGCCCCGGCTCGAGGAGGGAAGGCGTGCCGCCACCGAGATAGATCGTCTGTACCGGACCGTTCCCCCAGCGGGAGGCGACCAGTTCGAACTCCCGTGCGAGAGCAGACAGGTAGGCCGGAATCAACTGCTCCCGGCGCGCGTAGACATTGAAGTCACAGTAGGGACAGACACGTCGACAGAACGGTATGTGGATGTAGAGTCCCCACGGAGCCTCGCGGGGCTGCGGTGCAGCGAACTGTGTCGGTGTTGCGGCGAGCAGTGTCGACATCGTCCATCCATGCCGTCGTTCTATTCCGTAAAGGATAACACGCGGCGCCGAGTGCCCCGTTGCTGGGCTGTTGCAGCGACCGTGCCCCGTGGAACCGGTAGCCGACGTCAGTGGCGGCCGAAGGCGGTGCGCCGCCGGTGGGTCAGCAGAGCCTGGACGAGACCGAGCGCAGCGAACTGCGTCCAGATCGCGCTCCCGCCGAGACTGATGAACGGCAAGGGGACACCTGTGACCGGCAGGAGCCCGACGTTCATCCCCATGTTCACGAATGCCTGGAAGAAGAGCAGAGCCGTGATGCCGGTCGCCAGCGCCCGCCCGAAAAGGTCGTTCGCTAGGAGCGCGACCCGACTGGTTCGCCAGAGCAAGATGAGATACGCGGCGACCAGTGCCACGCCACCGACGAAGCCGACCATCCCCATCGCGTGTGCGAAGATGAAGTCAGTATGCCGCACGCGGAGGAGCCCGAGCTGGCTCTGCAGGCTCCCGGCCAGCCCGTTCCCGAAGAGTCCGCCCGTCCCGATCGCGATCTGGGCCTGGATGATGTTGAATCCCTCGCCGAAGTAGTCGCGTTCCGGCTGGTACGAGATGAGCAGGCGCTCGCGCATGTAGTCGTGCAGCACGAAGTGCCAGGCGAAGAGCGCGACCAGCGGACTGGCAGCGATGACCGCCAGGAGATGGAGCCGGCGGATCGGACTCACCAGCATCACGGCGAGCCAGATCGCGGCGAAACAGCCAGCTGTACCGAGATCCGGCTGTTGGTAGACGAGTGCCATCGGCACGAGGACGATCACCCCG
>BEID01000345.1 GCA_002898975.1 bacterium HR27
GAAGATGCCGCCCGGGTTGACCAGATCGTCCTCGACCGACTGGATGAAACAGGCATGGGCTGAGGGGTGCGAGTAGGCGTCCGGCGACTGGCGGAATTCACCCGTCTCCGGATCGACGTACCAGTGCCCCTGTGCCGGGCCGGTGATCCCGTACGCCCAGTAGAGCCCGGTGTTGAACCACTGCGGCGAGTTCGGCGCGCCGATCTGGTGGAGGAGCATGTAGGCGAGTTCGTCCTCGAATGCCTGCGCGTCCTCCGGTGTCGCGAAGTAGCCGTAGCGCTCGCCCCAGTCGCGCCAGCAACCGACCAGGCGACGGACCACCTGCCGGACGCTCCGCTCCGGGCCGAGCACGGGGTTGCCGTGCTCGTCGAGGATCGGCTGGCCGTTCTCATCGTACTGCGGTACTCCTGCTTTGCGGAAATACTTCGAGACGACGATGTCAGTCGCGACCTGCGACCAGTGTTCCGGTACCTCGGCATCGGTCATCTCGAAGACAACGGTGCCGTCGGGGTTGGTGATGCGCGACGTACGCCGCGTCCAGCGGACGGTCGCGTACGGATCCTCGCCGGGCCGCGTGTAGAAGCGTGGAATCCGCAAGCCTCGCCGCTCCTCACCGATGTTCGCCCGTTCCTTCTCCATGCTCGCCCCCACAATCCCTTCCTCGGATGCGAAGCCTCGTCGCTGGCGGCGCACCGAATGCGCTGACCACTAGATCTTGCGTCGGCATCCGACTACCAGCTCAAGCTCTAGTGTAGTCGCGCCGACCGACCCTGTCTAGATGTGTCTTCCGGTCAAATGTGCGACTCGACCCTTCGACTCGCTGAGCTGTACGTACAGCCTGGGGACAGTCTAGCAGCGGTGGGCGATGGATGCAAGAGCTCCTGCGTACGGACGCAGGGTATTGCGCTCGTCGGTGCGCCTGATTCAGGGGCAGATACGAGGATTCGAGCGAGGCAGGATGTTCCCTGGCTCTGCTCTCGTCGCACGAAGGACGCTCGCAACTTTCGCTGTGCCAGCTTGGCTCACTCGGTCTGGGGGTCGAGGAGACCGATGCGCAACGCGAAACGGACCAGCTCCGAGCGCCGCGAGAATCCCAGCTTCTGCATGACGCGATGCCGGTAGGTTTCGACTGTCTTCGGGGAGAGGAACAGCTGGTCGGCGATCTCCTGGGCCGTGTAACCGGCTGCCGTCAGCCGCAGCACTTCGCGCTCGCGTTCGGAGAGCAGCTGCGCCGGATCCTGGACTTCCCCGGCTCGGGCACGTTCGAGATAACCCTGCAACAGCGTCCGGGCTGCCGCCTGGTCGATGAAGACCTCACCGCGGGCGACCGTCCGGATCGCTTCCACGAGATCGGTGTGGAGGGAGGACTTGCGCACGTATCCCGATCCACCGGCCTGCAGCACGGGGAGGAGGTACCGTTCCTCGGCATGGACGGTCAGGATGAGGATGCGCGTCGGCAGGCCGAGTGTTGCGATCCGCCGCAGCGCTTCCAGTCCATTGCCTGGCATGCTGATATCCAGCACTGCGACGTCCGGCTGGAGTTCCCGGACGAGTTCGACCGCTTCGTCGGCGCTTCCGGCCTCACCGACCACGCGAATGTCCGGTTCGCCTTCGAGCAGTGCGCGGAGGCCGACACGGACGACGGGATGGTCATCAGCGAGCAGGACGCGAATCTCTCCCGCGGTCATCGTTCTCCCTCGGTTCGGTCGAGGAGCCGGTCGGCCGAGCGGAGCGGCACCGTGACCTCGACGCGCGTCCCGGCTCCCGGTGCCGTTCTGACTTCCAGTGTGCCATGGACCAGTTGGGCACGTTCGCGCATGCTGAAGAGCCCCAAACCGCTGCCGAGTGCTTCATTGACGTCGAAGCCCTTGCCACGATCGGTGATGCAGAGCATGACATGGTGAGGCTCGAATGAGAGATCGAGCATCGCCTGATCGGTTCCGGCATGCTTGGCGACATTGGTGAGCGCTTCCTGGGCGATCCGGTAGAGTGCCAGCTCGATCTCGGGAGCGACTCGCTGGCGCTGTCCCCGTATTTGCACCTGGACGGTCAGCCCGAAACGCTGCCGGTACTGGACAGCGAGGCCTTCCAGGGCAGCCACCAGGCCCAGATCATCGAGTACGGCTGGACGGAGTTCCTGCGCGATGGCGCGGATCGATTCCAGTGTCGAGCTCGTCAGATCGATCAGCTCGCGCAGCACGGTGCCATCGGTCGGTTGCTGGCGGTCGTGCAGCATCTTGAGCAGCACGAGAAGCGCAGTGAGACTCTGGGCCGGATCGTCGTGCAGCTCCCGCGCGATGCGACGACGCTCTTCCTCCTGCGCGGTCAGCGCCCGCTGCGAGAGTTCCCGGAGGCGCTCCTGATAGCCGACCAGCGTATCCAGCATGGCGTTGAAGGTCGAGGTGAGGTTGTCCAGATCCGGATCACTGAAGGTGACGGCCGGCGCCCGCACATGAAAGTTTCCCCGTCGTACTTCGTCTGCCGTCTGTTCGAGCACCTCGATCGGCCGGAAGGCAGCACGCAGCACGATCCAGTTGATGAGCACGGAGAGGAGCGTCCCGGTAATGGCGAAGAGGGCGACGAGTTCCGGCAGATGCTCCGTGTTCCCGGTGCTCAGGAGCGTCAGCGTCGTCCCGACGATCGCCCCGCCGACGACGATGAAGGAATTCGCGATCAGAACCTTGTAGAAGATCGGCAGGTGGAAGAGCCGTAGGACGATTCGTCGAGGCAGGGTACGGAGTCGTGATGCCACTGCTGGAGTCCAGGAACGCGCTCAGCGACGCTTCTTCTTTTTCTTCTTCGCGTGGCGGGCCGGCGGTACGGCTGTCGGGCGGGCTGGAACCCCGCTGGTCGGCATCCCATCGAGCCCCGGGAATCCGGCGAACGGGTTGGCACCACCGAGCAACCCTCGGAGCCCACCGCGGCCACGACCGGCTGCCAGCTGGCCGAGTTCGGTCATCATCCGCTGCATC
>BEID01000346.1 GCA_002898975.1 bacterium HR27
CGCGCCCTTGCGCTGGAGAGCACCCTTGACCGCCTTTTCGGCGGCTTGCTGGGCGGCGAAGACGGTCCAATCGTAGAAGCCACCGGAACAGGCATGCCGCGCCAGCGCGAGGTCGCCCTCTGCTTGCTCGAGCCAGTCTCGACTGCGTTCCATCCAGCGCCTCCACGAGGCTGAGGATACCAGACCGGGCCCACAGCGCCGGCGTCGCGCAGTCACTCGCCCCTGGTTCGCCTTGCGATCGCACCTGCTTGACTACACGCCGGGATCGCGAGCGCTGCGTGACCATCCAGTACAGGCGCCGTGAGCACCGTTGGGCAGCAAGGCCCACGTTACAAACTCGTTACAAAGCGTATACAATACCTTGACACGAACCGTGTCAGCGTGCTATACACGGAACCAGAGAACGGCGAGCGTGGAGAAGGACTCGCCGGGTACAGAAAGGAGGGCAACCATGCTGGAACGCTGGAATCCGGTCGCGGAAGCGGAACGGATGCTGAGCGAGATGAACCGCTTGATGTCCGAGGTACTCGAGCGACCGCTCATCCGAGCGCGCGCACTGGCCTGGAGACCAGCGACGGACGTGTACGAGACCGGTGACGCATTGGTGATCCGGCTGGCTGTACCGGGTGCCAAGCCCGAGGATCTGGAAGTCACCGTCGAGCAGAACGTCGTGACCATCCGCGGGAAGTACGGATATCGCCTCAGTGAAGACGAGGCCAAGCAGGCGACCTGGTACCGGCGCGAGATCGCGACTGGTGAGTTCGCTGAGAGCATCACCCTGCCGATGCCGGTCAATCTGGAAGGGGCCAAAGCAACGGTCGAGAACGGTATCGGCACGCTGACCTTCCCGAAGGCCGAGGAGGCACGCGTCAAGCGGATCCCAGTTCAGATTTCTGGTAGTTGAGGCCCTGGGGAAAGACAGGAAGGGAGGGAGTCGTATGCCGCGCGTGCGAACGGATGAGGAAATCCAGCAGGACGTGCTCGACGAACTGGATTGGGACCCCGAGGTCGAGGTGACGGATGTCGGCGTCACCGTCCATGACGGCGTCGTGACGCTAACCGGAACGGTCGACAGCTTCTTGAAGAAGTGGGCCGCAGAGCGGGCCGCGCTCCGCGTCGAAGGTGTCCGGGCGGTCGTCAACCACATCGAGGTGGTGCCACGCGGGCTCGGGGTGCGGACAGACGAGGACATCGCGCGTGCCGTCGCGCTGGCCTTCGAGGAGAACCCGGCGATCCCGCACGACCGGATCAAGATCCGGGTCGAGGAGGGTCGGGTGACGCTCGAGGGCGAAGTCGACTGGCACTATCAGCGTCGCGAGGCTGAAGAGACGGCGCGGCGCATCAGCGGCGTGAAGTCCGTCATCAACCTGATCACCGTGCGGCAACCGACGGTCGCACCGGACGAGATCAAGCGACAGATCGAGCAGGCCTTCATCCGGCACGCGGAGATCGACGCGGAGAACATCCAGGTGCGGGTGGAAGAAGGCGGCCACGTCATCCTCTCGGGCACGGTCCGCTCCTGGGCCGAGCGCAAGGAAGCCGAGGAAGCAGCCTGGCGCGCACCCGGTGTGACCAAGGTGACCAACCTGATCCGCGTCCAGGTACCGTGACGGATCGATCAGGGAAGCCCGACCCCGGGTCAACAGCCCGGGGGTCGCTCGTTTTCGCACTCGGTTGGGGAGCGAGTGCACTCGACGATTTCGTACTCTCTTGCCAGAGGCAAGCACAGGCCTCCTGCATGCCTGGGCTTCAGCATTCCGCACGAAATGGCTGACCGAAACCTGCACATGGTGCACGGTCGAAGGCTCTTGACGGCCAGACACATCCGGCGTACTCTATTGACGTGGCTTCATGCGGTGGCATCGAGCACCGGAGGCAGGAAGCCGTTTAACCGTCGGGCATCGGGTCGAATGTGTTTGACGCGCGACGCAGAAGGTGGCGTGGCGTTGAGCTTTTTGTTTTTTCCGAACGCACTGTAGCGGCGGCTACAGCGCCTGGCTACGGTCCACGAGCTTCAGGCGCGACGCTCGCTGGTTTCGTTGTCGTCTCTGCGAAGGGAGGTGTTCCAGACGAGAGCATTGAGGATCGCGTCTCACCGAGACCGAGACGGAGCACTGGGGAAGGATTCGTAAGGCTCTGAGGAGGAGACGACGATGGCAGAGGACTTCAGCCTGTTCCATCGAAAACTGTCGCGCCGGACGATGCTCCGTGGCGCACTAGTCGGCGCAGCTCTGCCGGCCGTGAGCGCGCTCCTCGCGGCATGCGGCGGCGGTGGCGCGACACCGACAACCGCACCGGCTGGGCAGACGCCAGCCAGCGGATCGACGCCGGCTGCTGGCAAGACTCCGGCGGCGGGGCAGACGCCCGCAGCGGCCCAGTCGCCGACGGCCAAGCAGGTGGTGCTGGCGATCTTGCACTTCAGCGTGATCGAAGGGACCACCTGGTCAGGAGCACACGACCGGGCCGGCAAGCGGCTGGCCGAGAAATATCCGAATCTCAAGTACATCTACCGCGAGCAGGTCAGCCCCGACCAGACCGTCCCGTTCGCTGAGGAGATGATCGCCAAGGAAGGCGCCAATATTATCGTCGGGAATGCCGAGTTCATCGGCATGCCGCTCCTCGACATCGTCGACAAGTATCCGGACAAGATCTTCGTCGCCGTCACGACGAGCGACCTCACCACCCGGCCGAACTTCATCCGCATCTTCCCGCGCCAGTACCAGTCGCTCTATCTCGAGGGACTCATCGCCGGCGCCCTCACCAAGACGGGCAACGTCGGGATCGTCTCGGCGTACCCGAACCTGCAGGTTCTGCGGCGGCAAGCAGGGTTCATCCTCGGTGTCCAGGAAGCAGCTAAGCGGTTGAACAAGCAAGTCCAGATCCATATCAAGTACGTCGGCGACTGGTACCTGCCGGCCGAGGAACGCGCCGTCGCCGAGACACTCGCGACCCAGTACAACTGCGACG
>BEID01000347.1 GCA_002898975.1 bacterium HR27
CACGCCGGTTCGTACCCTTGTCCCCCGACGTGCACTGGACGAGTACGACATCTTTTCCTTCGCGCACCAGGCGGGCAACGGTGCCTCCAGCCCCGAATTCCATGTCGTCCGGGTGCGCCACGACGACCATGACACGCTCGTACGGCGTCAGCAGCTCCGCCATCGTTCACGGTCCCTCTTACTCGGTCCCACCGGCTCGTGACACGAGCCGAGCCCGCAAGACCTCCGCGACCTTCTCGACCAGCACACGCTCCTGTTCACCGCTTCCGAGATCACGAACGGTCACAGTACCGGACTCGACCTCGTCCGGCCCGACGATCGCAGCCAGCGGAATCCCCTTCCGATTGGCGTACTGGAGTTGGCGACGCAGGTCACGCCGCTCGCCCAGATACACCTCAGTCGCCAGGCCAGCCGCGCGCAGAGATCGGGCCAGTTGCAAGACGGCACCTTGTTGCCCTTCCTCGACCGCGACGACCAGAACCTGCGTGACCGTGCCCGGTGTGGGCAGGAGCCCGTACTCGTCGACGACCTCGACCAGACGTTCCAAACCGAGCGAGGCACCCGTCGCCGGGATATCTTCGTCGAGGAAGAGACCGATCAGATGGTCATACCGTCCAGCGCCCCCGAGCGACCCGATGGCCGGCTGGCTGACGATAACTTCCGCAACCGGCCCCGTGTAGTAATCGAGCCCACGTGCGAGGGAAAGGTCGAGGACGTAGCTCCCGCTCGGTACGCCGTACGCAGCCAGGTAGGTGAAGAGCTCAGCCAGTTCGTCCAGCGCTCGCTGCGCCTGAGGATCATCCTGCAGTTGCTGGCGAACCACACTGATCACCTCGGACGGCTCGCCCCGCAGCTGGATCAGCTCCAGGACCCGATCAGCGGCTGCAGGCTCCACCCCCGCCCGCATCAGTTCCTCACGCACACCCTCGCGTCCGATCTTCGCGAGTTTGTCGATCGCCCGATAGACCGGTAGCGCGAGAGCCGGATCGACGCCGGCCGCCCTCGCGAGCGCCTCCAGCAACTGGCGATGATTGACATGCACGACCGCATTAGGAATCCGTAGTGTCGAGAGGGCGTCGCACCAGACAGCCAGAACCTCGGCATCTGCCAGCATCGAGCGCGTGCCCACGATATCGACGTCGCACTGCCAGAACTGGCGGTACCGGCCCCGCTGCGGCCGCTCCGCCCGGAACACCGGCCCGATGTGATAGCGCTTGAACGGCAACGTCAGTTCGTTCCGGTGGACAGCGACATAGCGAGCCAGCGGTACCGTCAGGTCGTAGCGCAGCCCGACTTCACGGCCACCATGATCGACGAATCGGTAGAGCAGCTTCTCGCCTTCCTCGCCGTACTTCCCTGCCAGAACCTCGTAGTACTCCAGCAGCGGCGTGTCGATCGGATCGAAGCCGTATCGTTCGAAAACATGTCGCAGCGAGTCGATGACGCGCTGGCGCAAGAGCATCTGTCGCGGGGAGAAGTCACGCATCCCCCGGAGTACCTGTGGTGGACGCCGCACCTGCGCCGTGTCGCTCATGCCGCCGATCCCTCACTTTCGCGCTTCGAACACCAGATGCGCGAGTTCCGGCACGATGAGTTCCTCCATCGCCAGTCGCACCGCACCGGTCGAACCCGGCATCGCGATGACGATCTTGCCACGGTAGACGCCGGCGATGGCTCGCGACAGCATCGCGGCTGCTCCGATCTCCCGGTAACTGAGCCAGCGAAACAGCTCACCGAATCCGTCCAGGCGCTTCTCGAGCCGCTCGGCGATCGCTTCATACGTAACGTCGCGGCGCGCGATCCCCGTTCCGCCATTCAGGAGCACGGCATCGCAATCCGGCCTCGCCACGAACTCATCGACGAGCCGACCGATCTCCTCGCGCTCATCAGGCACGATGGCATAACCGATGACCACATGGCCGGCACGCTCGAGTCGCTCGCGGATCAACGCTCCGCTCGTATCGGTCTCGGCGGTGCGGGTATCGCTGACCGTGATGACCGCACAGCGGACGCTCCGGGGTGCCGCCTGCCGGTGTCGCTCCGGACTCGTGCTCACGCTCCATCCTCCTCGCGCGTCAAGGCTAACGCGAGCGCGGCATACCCGACCATCGCTGCTTCCAGATCAGCCACAGTGACGCTGTCTTCCACCGTATGGGCCAGGGCCTCGTTGCCGGGGGCGAAGCCGATGGTCGGCATCCCATGCGCCATGAAGTGGCCACCATCCGTCGCGAACTGCCAGAAACCGTCCTCGACCGGTCGCCCCAGCACCGCCTCCAGCGTACGCCGTCCGACCCGCACGGCACGATGGTCAGCCGGCAACACGAACCCGCGGGTGGGCGGAAGCGTCACGACCAGACCGCGGTAACTCCGTGCGACCCGCTCCTCCAGCCGAACCTCGCAGCGGACGCCTGCTTCGAGACACTCCTCCGCGAGCTTTTCCACGGCGCTCCGGACCGTTTCCGGCTCTTCACCCGGTACTGTCCGCCAATCCAGCACCAGCTGGACAGCACCGGGTATCACATTCCGGCTTTCCTGATCGGTACGGACGAGTGTGGGTGCCACCGTGCTCGGCCCGAGCTCGGGATGCACACGATGCGGGAGTTGATTGAGCCGAGCGAGAAATCGCGAAAGCGAAAAGAGCGGATTCGCCCCACGCTCCGGTGCACTGGCGTGGGCCGACCGGCCGATGAAGTGCACCTCGAGGCCGACCCGCCCCCGGTGACCGCGCCGGAGCCCAAGGTTGGTCGCCTCGGCCAGCACCACCGTGTCGGTCCGCAGCCGCTCGCAGAGTGCAGCAGCCCCCAGGCCACCCACTTCTTCCTGGACAACGCCGGTAAAGTAGCAGTCACCCCAGGGGCGGAGACCGAGGTCGCGCAGGAGCGCGATTCCGTACACCTGGCTGGCCAATGCGCCCTTCACATCGCAGGCGCCACGTCCGTAGAGCACACCGTC
>BEID01000348.1 GCA_002898975.1 bacterium HR27
GCTGAAGAACTGGCCTGACCACCTGCTGGTCGCAGGTAGTCGGCCAGCGCCCAGCCGGTCAGACCAGCCCACCGAACGTTCCACCAGCGGTTACCGTCGCGATCCTGCTCGGGGCCGCCGACGACCTGCACGGAACCGCCTTCGGGGATCACGGTCAGGACGGCGTGCTCGTATCCTGGCCCCGACCTGAGGTTGAGGCCGTCACCGTTGGTCCCGGCGACCACAGCTGTTCCGCCCACTGGGAGGTCGCTCGCTGCCTGCACCGCTGCCGGTGCAACGACCGTCAGAAGAACGGCAACGATCGCAATGCCTCGGAC
Source organism: bacterium HR27 (assembly GCA_002898975.1). Classification (GTDB taxonomy): domain Bacteria; phylum Chloroflexota; class Chloroflexia; order Thermomicrobiales; family Thermomicrobiaceae; genus Thermomicrobium. The sequence continues at coordinate 318 of BEID01000348.1, forward strand.
GAAAAACCGCATTCGTTCGCGTACTCCTTTCGATTCCGCGTTCGAACGCGCCCTCCGATGGTCGTTCCCAATCTAGCAGGCCAGTTCGTAAAGAGCAAGCCCGGTAAGCCCCGCCCGTCTCTCAGGATGTATGCGCTCTCTTGGATCTGGCGATGATGAACGCATGCGAATCCGATGGATCCGTGGACGGTTCAGTCGCATCGCACACATGTCTCGTTGTGGAATGACGAACGGTCAGGGGTGATCCGCTGCGTGCGTAACCGCCCGGTTCGAGGGGCTGCGGGAGCGCTGCAGGTGCTGGAACAGTGAGCGCGATTCCGGCGCGATGGGCGACCCTCCGTGGTGCGCGTGGGGCTACAATCGTCCGTGTGTAGAGCCGAGCGAGCAGGAGGGACCCGTGACGGGACGAGAACGAGGACTCGCACCAGCTGAACGAGAACGGCTCGAAGCGCTCGCGCGCGAACTCCGCCGAGAAGTGCTTATCATGACGAGCGAAGCGGGGTCTGGGCACCCTACGAGCTCGATGTCCGCCGTCGAGATCATGGTCGCGCTGTACTTCGGCGGTGTGCTCCGCTACGATCCAGCGCGGCCCACATGGCCGGATCGTGACCGCTTCATCCTCTCGAAGGGACATGCTGCACCGATCCTCTATGCCGTGCTGGCCGAGGCTGGCTATTTCCCGAAGGATCTCTTGCGAACGCTGCGGCGAATCGGGAGCCCGCTGGAAGGACACCCGAACATGCGGCGCCTACCGGGGGTCGAGGCGTCGACGGGAAGCCTGGGGCAAGGGCTTTCGATCGGACTCGGCCATGCGCTGGCGGCACGGCTGGACGGGCGAGACTATCATGTGTTCGTCCTGCTGGGCGATGGAGAGATCGAGGAAGGGCAAGTGTGGGAGGCGGCGATGGCCGCTGCGCACTGGCGAGTCCACAATCTCGTCGCCATCGTCGATCACAACGGCTATCAGCAGACGAGCCCGGTCAGCGCAGTGACCGACCCGCGGACCTACGTCGAGAAATGGCGAGCGTTCGGCTGGCATGTCAGCGAGGTCGACGGCCATGACCTCGTCGCCGTTCATGCGGCGCTCCGCTTCGCGAAGGCCTACCGCGATGGGCCAGCCTGTATCATCGCGCATACGGTGAAGGGCAAAGGTGTGTCGTTCCTGGAGCGCGACTTCACCTGGCACGGTCGGGCAGTGCCGCGCGATCGGTTGCAACTGGCACTGGAGGAACTGTCATGAATTTGGGCACGCGAGCTGGTCTGCGCATGGGCAAAGCGACGCGCGATGCGTTCGGCGAAGCGCTCCGTGAGTTGGGGCAGGTGTATCCCGATCTCGTGGTTGTCGACGGTGACGTGAGCAATTCGACGCGAACCGAGTACTTCGCGCATGCCTTCCCCGATCGGTTCTTCAACGTCGGGATCGCTGAGTCGAATCTCGTCGGTGTGGCCTCGGGCCTGGCGGCGAGCGGCAAGCGTGTCGTTGCTGCGAGTTTTGCATGTTTCCTCCTGTGCAACGCGTTCGATCAGATCCGCATGAGCGTCGCCTTCCCGCGTTTGAACGTGAAGCTCGTGGGCAGCCATGCCGGAATCAGTATCGGCGAGGATGGGCCGTCCCAGATGGGTATCGAGGACGTCGCGCTGGCGCTCGCCTTGCCGGGCGTGGCAGTCCTCGTGCCAGCCGACGAGCATGCGACGCGGGCAGCGACGCGGGCTATGCTGGAGTGGGAGGGCCCGACGTATCTGCGGCTCGGAAGGCCGCCGGTACCGGTTATCTACGACCCTGACGTGGAATTCTTGATCGGACGCGCCTTCCGGCTGCGCGATGGGAACGATGTGACGCTGGTCGCGAACGGCTTGATGGTGGCGGCAGCGCTCGACGCAGCGGAGGAGCTGGCCGCCCGCGGCATCAGCGCGCGGGTGCTCGACATGGCTACGGTGCGGCCGCTCGATGTGGAAGCGGTGGTCGCTGCGGCACGGGAGACGCGCGGCATCGTGGTGGCCGAGGAGCACCTCCATTTCGGCGGACTGGGAAGCGTGGTTGCGATGACCGTGGCCGAGCAGCATCCGTGTCCGATGGCGCACGTCGATCTCGACGACACGTACGCGGAGTCGGGAGCGCCGGAAGACCTGCTCGAGAAGTATGGTCTGACGAGTCAGCGGATCGTCGCGTCCGCGCTCGCACTGCTGGAACGGGTATGACGGCGCGGGCGCAGCACGGCAAGGAGCAGGCGGCACGCTACGCCGCATCGCTCGTCGAGCCCGGCATGATCGTCGGTCTAGGCTCGGGCTCGACCGCAGAACTGGCCGTACGGGAGCTCGCCGAGCGAGTCCGCTCAGGTCTCCAGGTCGTTGCGGTCGCGACGTCACAGCGGACGGCGCGGCTGGCCCGGCGCGTCGGTCTCGAGTTGCGCCAGCCTACCGAGATTGACCGGATCGATCTCGCCATCGATGGCGCTGATGAGGTCGAAGAACGGTCACTGGCGCTCCTGAAGGGGCGCGGTGGAGCCCTCGTGCGCGAGAAGCTGGTCGCAAGCATGGCCGACCGCTTCGTGATCGTCGTGGACGAGACGAAACTGGTGACACAGCTCGGAACCCGGCATCCGGTACCGGTCGAGGTCGTCCCGTTCGGCTGGA
>BEID01000349.1 GCA_002898975.1 bacterium HR27
CGTCAGATCGCTCGCCTCGAATCGGCCCTCGCGCAGTACGAGATGCGCGCCGCTGCACTCACCAGCGACCACGCCGGAGCCTGCGCCGAGGCGGAGCGTGCGGAGGAAGAGGCCCGCACGCTCGCGAGCGAAATCGACTCTCTCCAGCGCCAGGAGGCAGCACTGGACGAAGCGCTCCGCCGGTGCGAAACGGAACTCGCAGCACTCGCAGCCGAATGCGATCGGCTCGATCGAGCGCTGCACACGGTCGAGAGCGAGATCGCCCAGGCACAGGCGGCCTCCGAGCAGGCGAGCGTGGCTGAGCGTGCCGTCCTCGAGAACGCCGCCTGGGAACTCGCGTGGACGGAAGATCCAGCCCGGCTCAGCGACGAACTCCGCTCGGCCGCCGCAACGGTGAGCGATCCACCTGACCGGCTGGAGCGCCGGGTCGCGGAGCTGCGCCGTCGCTGGCGCGATCTCAGTCAGTTCGGCGAGGCAGCGATCGCCCAATACGAGAGCGAGCGCGCTCGCTACGAGCGGCTCCGAGCGGAACTCGAGGATGTCCGCACCACCATCCGGACGCTCCGGAAGCTTTCGGCTGACCTCGACCAGCAGATCGAGCGGAGCTTTGCCCGGTCGCTCCGCGCACTGGATCGGGCGCTGGCCACCACCTTCGCCGAGCTGTTCGGCGGTGGTCGGGCGCGTCTCGTCGCGCGCGACGGGACAGGCTCGATCGAGGGAGTAGAGCTGGTCGTCCAACCGGCCGGCAAGCGCGTGCGCTCGGTGCAGCAGTTGAGCGGCGGTGAGCGAGCACTGGCAGCGATCGCCTTGCGCTTCGCACTGCTCGAACTCGATCCTGTGCCGTTCTGTGTCCTCGACGAGGTGGATGCGGCGCTCGACGAAGCGAACGTCCTCCGTTTCCGCACAGTTCTCGAGCGGTTGGCGACGCGAACGCAGTTCCTAGTCATCACGCACAACCGGGCGACGATCGAAGCCGCCGGAACGCTCTACGGTGTCACCATGGGAGAGGACGGCGTGTCGAAGGTCGTTTCCTTGCGGATCGCCGATTACGTCCATACCGAGCACTAGAGCGGATCGAGCGGCCAGATCGGACGACGGATATTCCGGAACGGCAGGCGACTGAGATCGCTCCCGGTGATTCCCGGGCCTTCGACGAGAACGATCCGCTCGGCGATCGGTTCGAACGCAGCCCGGAAGTGCCCCTTGCCTTTGAGGGCGACCACGCGTTGCTCGGTCGGCTCGATCCCGTGGGCGCGGAACACGTTGAGGTCGATCGGCGATTCGGCCCGCTCCGTCACCAGGACATCGATGCCGTCGACGCGGAGGACGACGGTGCGGCCGAGATCGACCGTGACGCCAGCGAGCATCGGTCCCGCGTTGACGTAGCGTCCGTCAGAGAGTAGCCGCACGATACCGCGAACCTGCAGCGGTGGACCGTGGAGGTCGTCGGTCTTGCCGCCGAGGAGTACCTCCACCGTCGCTCCCGTGCCTGCCGCGAAGCAATAGTTCACGACGTCCGGATCCCGCACGAGTGCGAGTGCTGCCGGACGCACACCTTCCCGCAGCAGAAAACGCAGGAGCTCGACGCTGTCACCGGGTCCGCCGCTCCACGGATTGTCGGCGATATCGACGAGGACGAGCGGGCCGCGCCGGATCGACCGGATCGCCTCGGCTGCTTCCTCCCAGGTCGCGACGCCGCCGAGGAAGCCGTAGCGGAGTTCCCAGGCCAACGCAGCCAGTTCTTCAGCGAGCTGCTGTGCCAGTACCGGATCGTCATCGGTCGTGACGAGAGCGCTCAATCCGGCTTCCGGCACGTCGGCTGGTGGGAATCCTCCAGCGATCGTCACGTCGAGGACGCGCGGATCGGATTCCAGCTGCTGCGCTCGATCCAGGAGCACCCGCATCGGCGGACGATCGGTCGTCATGCACTGCGAAGTCGGAAGCATGGGCGGCTTGACGAGCGAGACGGTCGGTCGGATCTCGCGGCGGAGCAGACGGGCCAGGAGTCGAGCAGCTTGCTGCCCACGTGCTCGCTGGTCGAGGTGCGGATAAGTGTGGTAGCCGATGAGCACGTCGGCCTGCTCGACCATGAGCGGGCTGACGTTCGCGTGGAGATCGAGCACGGCGACGACCGGCACCTGCGGACCGACCGCCGAGCGGACACGACGGAGGAGTTCACCGTCGGCGTCGAGCGCATGCTCAGCGACCATCGCGCCGTGGAGCGAGAGGAGAACACCGTCGATCGGGGCAGCCGCCTGGAGTCCGTGGACGACCTCCCCGACCAGCGTCTCGTACGCTGTCCGCGTCACCGGGCCAGCCGGGGTGATCCACACAGCCAGCAACGGGACAAGTTCCAGTGCAGCCTCCTGCGCAGCATCGATGAACCCAGCGATGACAGTAGCAGTATCGCGGTGTCGAACGATCACTTCGGCGCCACGCACGATGCCGCAACGCTCGGCGAACGCCAGGTCGACGCGTGTCCGGGCGAACGCATTCGTCTCGTGCGAAAGCTCAGCGATCGCGACGCGTGGACGCGCCATCGTCGCTCACCCCTGGAACGGAGGCAGACCGAGCAGCTCGCGCGCCTCGCTCGGTGACGCTGGCTCGCGCCCGAGCTCGCGCGCGATGCGGACGATCCGCGCGACGAGCGGCGCGTTTCCCTCCGCGAGGACACGGTACGAGTAGTAGATGTTGTCTTCGAGTCCGGTTCGCACATGGCCGCCCATGACGAGGGCCGCGACGTTCATCGGAAGCTGGTGGCGTCCGATCGCGCAGACCGACCAGAGCGAACCAACCGGAAGCTGGCGCACCATGTGGACGAGTTGCTCGACGGTCGCCGGTGCACCGCCGCGGACACCCAGCACCATCTGGAACCAGTACGGCGGCTGGATAAGTCCGCGCTCGATGAAACGCTTGGCCGTCTCGATGAAGCCACTGTCGAAGCACTCGA
>BEID01000350.1 GCA_002898975.1 bacterium HR27
CGCTGATCGGCGCCCCGAACTTCGCGGCACCGTCGACGGACGCCTATACCTGGTCAGTGATCCATGAAATGTTTCCAGCCAACGAGGACGAATTCGCGCACCTGCACCGCGCCCACGGGCCTGATCACGCACGCCGACGGCTGCTCGACATCTTCGTCCAAGACGCCACCGATCGACCGCACGAGATGCAGACCTGGGACGTGGGACTCGAGCAGCTCACCTGCCCGATCCTCCTCATGGCTGGTGACAACGATCCGGTCTCACCAGCCGCCTGGCTCGTCGCATTCGCCGGTCGGCTGTCCCGCGGCGAAATCTGCCTGCTTCCGCGCGCTGGCCATTTCCCGCACCGGAGCGTACCCCACCTCGCCGGCGGAGTGCTCCTCGACTTCTTGCTCCGCGCCGAGCGAGAAAACGCCCCTTGACACTCGCCTTACATCCCACCCGGGCGCAGTCGCTCGCCGAGGATGAAGGCGACTTGTCCGAGGGCAAGGACGACCAGCGCGACCGCGAGCAGGACAGCGAGCAGCCGGCGCGAGAGTCCCGCGCGGATCCCGAGGTAGAGGGCAGCTACCAGCGGTGCACCCATCAGTGCCGCATAGTGCGCGACTTCGACGCCGGTACCGGCCCCGCTCGGTGCGCTCAGCCCAAAGCCGCGTGCCCCGGCCGGGAGCACGACGACCGAGAGGATCAACCCGGCCAGCGGGAGCATTGTGGCGACCACTTTATCGACGAGCCGCCAGCGCGGGTTCGCCCAGGCCAGCAGCACGCCGACCGGCCAGAGGACAGCGGTCGCGCCGACCGCGACGGCAGTCAGGAAATCCTGGTCAGTCAACTCGCGCTGTGACGCATCGCGCGACGGCAGTGACGGTTGCTGCATCACGACAGGGACTCCGCATCACTCGGAGCTCTCTCACAGATCCTTGTGCAACGTCGCCAGGAACTCCGCGTTGTTCTGGGTACGGGCCAAACGGCCGAGTACCAGCTCCGTCCCGTCGGTGCCACCGAGCATCGAGACCATCCGGCGCATCGTCCAGACCTGCCGCAGCGTCTGCTCGTCCAGAAGCAGCTCCTCGCGCCGGGTACCGGAGCGCTGGATATCGATCGCCGGGAAGATGCGCCGCTCGGCCAGCTTGCGGTCGAGGTGCAGCTCCATGTTCCCGGTACCCTTGAACTCCTCGTAGATGACATCGTCCATGCGGGAACCGGTATCGACGAGACAGGTCGCGATGATGGTCAGGCTCCCGCCACCTTCGATATTGCGCGCTGCACCGAAGAAGCGCTTGGGCGGGTAGAGGGCGACCGGATCGATACCGCCGGAGAGCGTCCGGCCACTGGGCGGGACACTCAAGTTGTACGCACGCGCGAGACGGGTGATCGAGTCAAGCAGGATCACAACATCCATCCCGCACTCGACCAGGCGCTTGGCTCGCTCCAGAGTCATCTCGGCCACGCGGATGTGATCCTCCACCGGCTCGTCGAAGGTCGAAGAGATCACCTCACCGTCGACCGAGCGCCGCATGTCGGTCACTTCTTCCGGTCGCTCGCCGATCAGGAGGACGATGAGGTGAATGTCCTTGTAGTTGGTCGTAATGCCGTTCGCGATGTGCTTGAGGAGCACCGTCTTTCCGGCCTTCGGTGGCGAAACGATGAGACCGCGCTGGCCGCGTCCGATCGGCGCCACCAGGTTGACGAGCCGGGTCGAGAGGATGTGCGGCTCCGTCTCCAGGTTGATGAGTTCCATCGGGAAGATCGGCGTGAGGCTGTCGAAACTCGGGCGTCGCCGCGCCAGTTCCGGATCCATGCCGTTCACAGCATCGACCCGGAGCAGGCTGTAGTACTTCTCGTTCTCCTTCGGCGGCCGCACCTGCCCAGCGACCCAGTCACCCTGGCGCAAGCCGAAGCGACGGATCTGCGACTGGGAGACGTACACATCATTCGGCCCGGGCAAGTAGCGCTCGCCGCGCAGGAAGCCAAAGCCGTCCTCGGTGATTTCCAGGACACCTTCACCGAAGATCCCACCCTCGCGCTCGATCTGCGCGCGGAGGATCTTGTTCACGAGTTCCATCTTGCGGAGTCGGCTGGCGTTGGGGACACCGAGATCCCGAGCGATCGCCTGGAGTTCTTCCAGACTCTTCTCCTGGAGCTCGGCGGCAGTGAGCGCCGGTGCTTCCTTCACTTCTTCGACTGTCGTCGGATTGCTCGGTACGATGGTCTCCATGGTTTCTGTCCTCCTCGAAGCGGTTCGTCTGGCCACTGAGCAGTTCTCCCTTACTGTCACACGATAGAACTACAGCCCCTCTACCGCCGCTCGATGGTGCGCGCTACGCACGCTCGAGGCGGCAGCAAGAGGACCATCCCGACCAACGGTCACCATGAGATATGTCGAACGATAGGCGGACAATCAGGAACCTCGACGCTCGATAGCGTTTCGCGTGAGATGCTCTGGTCTCCGGAGTGTAATGGAATCGGACGAGACCAGGATGCCACGGAGAGGTACAGGGCGCGGAGATTCCCGCGCCCTGTCACTATACCACAGCCCGTTCGCCGGTGTCAAACGCGACCGTCTCGTACTCCTGCACCTTGGTCAGCCGATGCTCGGCCACGATCCGCCGGATGGTTCCGGTTCGGGAACGCATCACGATCGAGTGCGTTCGCGCACCGTTCCGCGTGAAGCGTACGCCCTCGACCAGGTCACCCGTCGTGATACCGGTCATCGCGAAGAAGACGTTGTCGGAACGCACGAGATCGTCAGCGGTGAACACCTTGTCGAGCTCCAGCCCCTGCTCCTGCGCGCGTCGCCGTTCCTCCTCGTCGCGCGGATACAGCGTGCACTGAATCGCCCCACCGATGCACTTGAGTGCCGCTGCCGCCACGACCGCCTCCGGCGAACCACCGATCCCCATCAATACGTCGACGCCCGACTCCGGGAAGGCCGTCAT
>BEID01000351.1 GCA_002898975.1 bacterium HR27
CGGGTTGGCGCGCGAGAAGCCCGCATTGCGGTCGGCGCTCCACTGCATGGGGGTGCGCACGCCGTCGCGGTCGCCGAGGTAGAAGTTGTCCCCCATGCCGATCTCGTCGCCGTAGTAGATCACCGGGGTGCCGGGCAGGGAGAACAGGAGCGCGTTCATCAGCTCGATGCGCCGCCGGTCCTTCCCGAGCAAGGGTGCCAGGCGGCGGCGGATGCCCAGGTTGATGCGCGCCTCCGCATCGTGCGCGTAGACGCGGTACATGTAGTCGCGCTCCTCGTCCGTGACCATCTCGAGCGTGAGCTCGTCGTGGTTGCGCAAAAAGAGTGCCCACTGGGCCGTTTCCGGGATCGGCGGTGTTTGCGAGAGGATATCGACGATCGGGAAGCGGTCTTCCATGCGGATGGCCATGAAGAGCCGCGGCATCAGCGGAAAGTGGAACGCCATGTGGCACTCGTCACCGTCGCCGAAGTAGGCGACAGCATCTTCCGGCCACTGATTCGCCTCGGCGAGGAGCATCCGGTTCCGGTAGCGGCTGTCGACGTAGCGGCGGAGTTCCTTGAGGAACGCGTGCGTTTCCGGTAGGTTCTCGCAGTTCGTCCCCTCTCGCTCGTAGAGATAGGGCACCGCATCCAGTCGCATCCCGTCGACGCCCAGCCGCATCCAGAAGTCGACGACGCGGAGGATGGCGCGGCGGACGGCTGGGTTGTCGTAGTTGAGGTCCGGTTGGTGCGAATAGAACCGGTGCCAGTAGTAGGCCTTCGCGACCGGATCCCAAGCCCAGTTCGACGTCTCGAAGTCCTTGAAGATGATGCGTGCTTCCTTGTACTTCTCCGGGGTGTCGCTCCAGACGTAGAAGTTCCGCCAGACGCTACCCGGTGCTGCCCGGCGGGCACGCTGGAACCACGGATGCTGGTCGGAGGTGTGGTTGAGGACCAGCTCGGTAATGACCCGGATCCCGCGTCGGTGCGCCTCGCGGATGAATTCCTTCACGTCTCTCAGCGTCACGTAGGCTGGATGAACGTCGGTGTAGTCCGCGATATCGTAGCCATCGTCGCGCAGCGGTGACGGGTAGAAGGGGAGGAGCCAGATAGCCGTGACGCCCAAATCTTCCAAATAGTCCAGTTTCTGTGTCAGGCCAGGGAAATCGCCGATACCGTCTCCGTTGCTGTCGTAGAACGCCCGGACGTGCAGCTCGTAGATGATCGCGTCCTTGTACCACAGCGGATCATCGGGCAATTCCGGTACCGGAGCAGTCCGTCGTCGCTCAGCCGTCTTGACCGCCATCGCGCCCCTCACTCGTAGTATTCGAAATCATGTTCGGTGCGGACCCGCTGCCGGACCACGAAAATGTGTGCCGGCATGACATGCGGATCGAGTTCGACGTAATTGTGTGCGCCGTGCCAGATGTAGCGCTCGTCGGTCAGGAGGTCGTGCACCTGATACGGAACATCGTACGGGAGACCGAGCGCGGCGAGATCGAGCGTCACCCAACCGGCATGCCGGTGGTGGGGGTCGAGGTTCACGACGGTGATGATGACATCACGCTTGTCGAGGCTCGTCTTCGAGTAGGCGATCAGCTGTTCGTTATCGACCGAATGGAAGCGAAGTGTCCAGTCCTGCTGGAGCGCCGGATGCTCGCGCCGGATCCGGTTGACGCGAGCGATGACCGGTGCGATCGAGTGCGGCGCATCCAGCTTCCAGTGTCGGATCTCGTACTTCTCGGAGTTCAGGTACTCCTCGCTCCCTGGTGCGAGCGGTGTCGCCTCGCACAGCTCGTACGGTGGACCGTAGATCCCGTAACTCGCACCGAGGGTCGCGGCGAGGATGAGCCGGATGAGAAACGCCGGGCGGCCGCCGGTTTGCAGATATTCGGTCAGGATATCGGGTGTATTCGGCCAGAGGTTGGGCCGGAAAAACTCGCGGACTTCCGTCTGGGTGAGTTCGGTGAAGTAGGACTCGAGCTCGTGCTTCGTGTTGCGCCAGGCGAAGTAGGTGTACGACTGGGTAAAACCGAGCTTCGCGAGGTGATACATCACCTTGGGGCGGGTAAACGCTTCCGAGAGGAAGATCACTTCCGGATAGTCGCGCTTGATCTCCCCGATCAGCCATTCCCAGAACGCGAACGGTTTGGTGTGCGGGTTATCGACGCGGAAGATGCGGATCCCCTGCTCGATCCAGAACCGAACGACCCGCAAGAGTTCCAGCCAGAGTTCACGCCAGGCCGGTGATTCGAAGTCGAAGGGATAGATATCCTGGTACTTCTTCGGTGGGTTCTCGGCGTACTGAATCGTCCCGTCTGGCCGCTTGCGGAACCATTCCGGATGCTGTCGGACATACGGGTGATCGGGCGAGCACTGGAACGCGAGATCCATCGCGATCTCGATTCCATAGTCGCGGGCGCGTGCGATGAACGCCCGGAAATCGTCGAGCGTGCCGAGTTGTGGATGGATCGCGTCATGTCCGCCTTCCTCGCTGCCGATCGCCCAGGGGCTCCCGGGGTCATCCGGCCCCGCCACCAGGCTGTTGTTCTTCCCCTTCCGGTGCGTCTTCCCAATCGGATGGATCGGCGGAAGATACAGCACGTCGAAACCGAGTTCGGCGATGTGCGGGAGCCACTGCTCGCAGTCCCGGAACGTCCCGTGCCGACCCGGCTCCGACGAGCACGAACGGGGGAAAAGCTCGTACCAGGTACTGAAGCGGGCGCGCTCGCGGTCGACGACGATGCGCAGGATCCGCGGATAAGACACGGCGAAGAGCCGCGGATCAGCCTGACGCATGCGCTCGGTCAAGTCGGGAAGAAAGGCGAGTTCCGCTGCACCAGGACCGGAGCGAAGTTCGGCCGCTACTTCGCGGAGCCAGCGCGCCTCTTCCTCCGGCGCGCTCCCGGCGTACGACTCGATGAGTTCCGCTCCAATGAGGAG
>BEID01000352.1 GCA_002898975.1 bacterium HR27
GCGAAGAAGTCATCGCCCACTTCGTGCCGTCGGAAGCCCAGCTATCGCCGGTTCCTGTGGCAGGCGTCCCGACAGCGAAGGAAGTCGGTGATCTCTTCGATGCGCTCGTGAAGGAGCTGGTGCGGCGTACCATTCTGGAGCACGGCGAGCGCCCGGATGGACGCCGTCCGGACGAGATTCGTGAGATCTGGATTCAGGTCGGCGTGTTGCCACGGCCGCACGGCTCAGCGCTCTTCACGCGCGGGCAAACGCAGGTTCTGACCGTCTGCACGCTCGGCACCAAGGAAGAGGAACAGTTCCTCGATACGTTGGGTATCGAGGAAACCAAACGATACATGCACCATTACAACTTCCCGCCGTTCAGCACAGGTGAGATTCGTCGCTTGCGCGGGCCTAGTCGCCGAGACATCGGTCACGGCGCGCTTGCCGAACGGGCGCTCCTCGCGGTTCTGCCGAGCGAGGAAGAGTTCCCCTACACGATGCGCCTGGTCTCCGAAGTCCTGAGTTCCAACGGCTCGACATCGATGGCCAGCGTCTGCGGATCGAGCCTGGCGCTCATGGATGCCGGCGTGCCCATCCGCAAGCCGGTCGCTGGTGTCGCGATGGGACTGGTCACCGATCCGGAGTCGGGGCGCTACACGATCTTGACCGACATCCAGGGCATCGAAGACGCGCTCGGCGATATGGACTTCAAGGTCGCCGGTACGCGTGACGGAATCACCGCCATCCAGATGGACATCAAGGTGATGGGCATCACGCCCCAGATCATGCGCGATGCGCTGGAGCAGGCACGGCGCGGGAGGCTCTTCATCCTCGACAAGATGTGCGAAGTGATCGACGCTCCGCGGCCAGAGATGTCACCGTACGCGCCGCGCATTCTCCGCATCAAAATCAAGCCAGAGCAGATCGGTGAAGTGATCGGTCCAGGCGGTCGCGTCATTCGGGCGATTCAGGAGCAGACCGGCAGCAAGATCTCGATCGAAGAGGACGGTACGGTCTTCATCACGGCCGCCAACGAAGATAGTGCCCGCCGTGCGGTCCGCGAAATCGAGCGGCTGACGCGGGTGCCCGAGGTCGGCGAGATCTTCTACGGTCGCGTCGTGACGATCATCCCCTCCGGTGCATTCGTCGAGATCCTGCCCGGCAAGGATGGCTTCCTGAACATTTCCGAGATCGCGCCTGGCCGCGTCCGTTCCGTCGAGGACGTGCTCAAGGTCGGGCAAGAAATCAACGTCATGGTCATCGGCGTGCGCCCGGATGGGAAAATCAACCTCTCGCGCAAAGCACTCCTCGAGAAGGAGGCTGCCGAGAATGCGGCAACCGCTGCACCAGCCGATGGACGCGGTAACCAGACGCGACCGCCCCAACGCCCAGGATGCGCCACCAGTAGTCGCCCCGAGCGGCAGGGACCGCCGCCGCGCAAACCCGAGCCACGCGGCCCCAACCGCCCGCCACGTCCGCAAGCGAAGCGCCCAGGCCCACCGCCCGGGCAGTACCGGATCGGCGATCGGCTCAAGGAACTGCTCGGCGACGAAGACGCAAGCTGACAAACGAGCAGCCAACGAGAAGCACGCGGTCGACCCATGAGCTGGTTCGACCGCTTTTTCGTCGTTACTGCTCGTTGGCTTCCGCGAGGCCGGCGGCGGCCGCACTCGGCTCCACACGCGCCCCCGCGGGCAGGAAGCGCAGCACGCGTCGCTGCAACCAGAGCAGGGCGACACAGCCAGTTAGGACACCGAACCAGAGCGTTCCGAAGCGGATCAGCACGGTCGCCGTTGCTGCCTCAGCTGGCGTCATACCGGGACGGAGCAGCAAGAGCAGACCGGCGATACCTGCCTCGGCGGCTCCCAGCCCGCCCGGGAGCAGCGAGAGCGCTCCCGCAATGGACGACACCGAAAGCACGAACGTCGCGACAGCGAGGAGTTCGACGCTCGGCTCGGCTCCGAGCCCGATCAGAATCACAAAAAGCCCCAGGCACTCCAGTGACCAGGAAAAGACGCTCAATCCGCTCATCGCCACGAGTCGCCGCCAGCGGAGCACCGCCCTGGTCGCATCGTAGAGCCCGCCGACTGACTCCGCCCGGCTGCGCAGGAGCGGCGCCCGCGCCGCGAGGCGCAACAGCGGCCGCACGACCCGCTCCTCCTGGACCAGCCACAGCCCGGCAAGCAGGATCCCAGCGAGCGCCACCAGCGGCTCCCAGCCACCGAGGCCCGCCAGAGCACTGAGCAGCGCGAGAATCAGCATCGCGATGCCATCGGTCAGCCGCTCGACCGCCACGACGGGAACCACCGGTGCGACTGCGCCACCACCCAGCCTGGCGACCAGAAAGGCTTTGATCCACTCCCCCACTTTCCCGGGCGTGATCGACATGGCAAAGCCGCTCAAGAACACCGCCAGGCTCCACCCACGCCGCAGCCGGGGCGCACCGACCCAGCGAAGGTAACACTCCCATTTCACGAATCGACACACATAGTTTCCGGCCGTCAGCAGCAGAACGAGCGGGAAGAGCGACCACTCGAAGTGCCGTAGGGTCGGAAACACCCGGCGGACGTCACCGAACACCATCAGCACGGTGACGATACCGATGCCGAAGACGGCGCCGAGGGCAATGCGGCCCCAGAGACGGTCGATCCCGCGAAGCGACGGCGACGTCGATCGGCTGTTCGTTCCCTGCCCTGCCACTGTGCTACCCTTGTCATCCGGTGCCGAAACGGAACGATCGGAGCGCCCCATGCGAGACGAACTCCGCGCCAAGTATGAACGATTGCTGGAACGACTCCGAGCCCTCGAGTCAGTGGTCGTCGCTTTCAGCGCTGGCGTCGACTCGACCTTGCTGCTCTTCGCTGCCCGGCAAGCGCTCGGCGACCGTGTCCTCGCAGCAACCGGACTCTCGGAAACGTACCCCGAAGAAGAAATCGCG
>BEID01000353.1 GCA_002898975.1 bacterium HR27
CATGTATGGGCATGTCGAGACCAATCGGCACCGGGCTGCCCATCTGGCGTTGATTCGCGAGATTCAGAAGGAGACAGGTGGCTTCACGGAGTTCGTGCCCCTGAGCCTCGTGCACAGTGAAGCGCCGATGTATCGCAAGCGCTTGATCCCCGGGTTGCGGCCGGGCGCGACGGGCGAAGAAGTGGTCAAGATGCACGCTATTGCCCGCATCATGTTGCATCCGTACGTTCGGAATATTCAGGTGTCCTGGGTGAAAGAAGGCCCGAAGCTGGCCCAGTGGTGCCTGAATGCAGGAGCCAATGACCTCGGTGGAACGCTGATCAACGAGAGCATATCCACCGCAGCTGGCGCGACCTACGGCCAGCTGGTGCCGCCGCGCGAGCTCCGGCGCTGGATTCGCGACGCTGGTCGGATCCCGGCCGAGCGGACGACGCTCTACGAGTTGCGGACACCCCTGACGGACGACGATCCACCGCACCCACTGGACGAAGCAGCCGAACATCCGGAACGGTTCGGCTCCTACTTCGAGTTGATCCGGGATGAGCGTTTCGCCTTCCGGAAACACTACCGGATGGTGTTACAGCAGGTAACGACCGGTTCGGCCACGCCCTCCCGGACCCCGTCGGTCACCGGTGCGTGAGTGGATCGTAGACGAGCCCTTGCCGCCACTCCTGTGGGTTGCGAGCTAGGTGCTCCGCCCAATAGGCGGCCACTTCACGGGCGGTGGCGATCCAGACGCGGGGGTAGGACAGGATATGCTCGATCAGGCGCTCGAGCATGAGGATTCGCCCAGGTCGTCCAATCAACTGAGGGTGGAGTGTGAGATTGAACAGGCCACCGAAACGGTAAATGCCTTGGAACTCTTCGGCCCAGGCCTGAAAGGCGTGCTGCGCGGTTTGGATCGGACGTGATCCAGAGCCTGGTCGGAAGAGGAAAAACGGCGCGTCGTCCAGTAGCCACTGCACGGGTAGCTCGATGAGGTGTGTGTCGGGGTGCTGCCAGGGCAGGAAATGACTCATGAGGTTTGATGAGTAGCGGAAGCCGTACTCGGCGAGGAGCCGGAGTGTGCGCGGCGTCAACTCCCAGGCGGGAGCTCGATAACCGACCGGAGCCTCACCGGTGACGCGGCGGAGCGCCTCGATGCCGCGCTCGAGGACCTGTCGTTCTTGTGCTTCGTCGAGGTCGAGAACCATCTCATGCAGGTATCCGTGGTGAGCGATTTCGTGGCCTTGGTCGCGAATGGCTGCGACGACGTCGGGGTGGTGCTCTGCAACCCAGCCTGGGATGAAGAAGGTTGCCTTGATGTCGTAGCGGCGCAGTGCGTGGAGCACGAGGGGGACTCCCACCCGCGCGCCATAGGTCCCGTGGGACAGGAGACCGAGACGATCGCTGCGCTCGAGGCTACCAGCGAGCCACAGCGCCTCGGCGTCGACGTCGAAAGTGAAGACGACCGCGACTTGTGAGCCATCGTGCCAGCGACCCATCGTTGCTCCCTCCCTCGCGCTGCTCGCGTCGACGTGGCATATCGTACCAACTGGTGCGGGGCGTGTGTGTCCACCCGGGTGGAACGGGTGGCGTCGCGCCTCTTCGCCAGTACGGGCACCTACCCTTGCTTGCGCCGACGGCACTAATTTGGGCTATCGACTCGGCGAAGTGGAGCGGATTGGCAGCGCTGCGCAGTTCTGTCCACGGACGAGGTTGTGTCCGGCTGTGCGGGGCCCTGCAGTCGTGAGTTCTCCTGCACGTTTGTGGGATGTCTTCGGAAGGTGTGCGCTGGGAATCTCCGGGCGTACGTGCTGTTGCAGGTTGGCCGACTGTGGCCCACCGGCGCGGCGGGTGTATTCATGTTGGACGTCTGGCGGATCCGGGTGCACGCGACGCTGCCTTTTCGGGAGGCAGTCGTTCGGGAGTTCCTCGCGCCGGGCCCTCGTGCAACGGGGCTACTCGTGGCTTGTCCGGGGGTGCTGGATGTCTTGCTGTCACCCAGGAGGACGACCTGCCCGCGAGACCGGAGGCGGACTGCCGAGCCGGGCGTGACGAACGTCGCAGCAGTGCCTTCGCGAGGATTCCGACCGGAGAGCGGGATGGTGGTCGGGTCGAGGTCAAGGGGGCCTGCTGGTGGTGCAGCAGTCGGTGGGCTGCGCGTCTTCAGCAGGCTGGGCGACGCACGGGACGCGTTCCGGCCGGCTGGCTGCGGAGCGTCGGTCGGCCGGAGAGTGCGAACGGTGCGGCGGCTCGCGGATGCCAGCTGCGGGAGGATGGCGAGGCCAGCCGGTCGCTCGGGAGGCGATTCAGATAGGATACGTTCGGTCGCTTCGAGTCGGGTTGTCGAATTGCTAGCGTCCGTTCGATGCGGCCTGCGCTCGCTCTGCTCCTCTCGGGCGGAAGCACGCTAGCCTGGCGCAGGCTGGCGGCTGGCCAGTGTGGGGGTATCCAGGTGCGCGGTGGTCAGTGCATCCGTGCGTTGGTCGGGCCTCAGTGATGCGACGATAAAGGCGTTTCCGGCTTCGCCGTAACGAAGAGGATGTCGGGGTATAGTCGCCGGGGCGAGGCGGATGGACCTCGGTGCGAAAGCCGGCCGCTCGGAGCGCAGCGAGCGAGTCTGCTGTGTTCATGAAGTGCAGGCTGGTGCCGACCGTCGGGCCGAAGCGATTCAGCAGCCATTGCTGTGTGTGGGTAACCAGGTCCCGCCAGCGAGGCTGGCACACCTGACTTTTCCAGTGACGAAGTCGGGGACTAGATGCTGGAACGCAGCCACGAGGACCTGCCGTCGCGCGTCGGTCGGAAGGTAGGACAGAACGTCGGCGATCGGGAGCGCTTGGTACGGTTCGTCAGGGGGCGAGGGCGCGTCGCCGACCAGCAACTGTATATTTGGGCGTCCGCGAATTATGCGCTGGGCGGCAGGGAGTTTCTTC
>BEID01000354.1 GCA_002898975.1 bacterium HR27
GTGCCGCTCGGCGAGTTCCACCGCACGCGGCACCGAAGCCATCGTGTCATGATCGCAGATCGCCGCCACCCGGAACGACCGTTGCGCGAGATGCTCGATCAGCGCCTCGACCGTCCATCCACCATCGCTCGCGAGTGTGTGGAGATGCAGATCGACAGCCTGTTCAGGGTGAATCGTCACCATCGTTCCTGATCCTTCCGCAGCGAGTATACGACTCCGCGAAGAGGAGCCGTGGCACAATCGGAGGAAAGGAGTCGCACCATGGTCGACCTCCATGAACTCGTCCGGTATTGCGATCAGCTTCTCGACACGAGCCGGTTCCGCGACGCTGCGACCAACGGCTTGCAGGTCGAGGGTCGTCCCACTGTGCGACGGCTCGCTGTCGCGGTTAGTGCCAACCGCGCCACGATCGAGCGCGCCATTGCCTGGGATGCCGACGTCCTGCTCGTCCACCATGGCCTGTTCTGGGGGGATGGCCTACGGAGCGTTTCCGGGCTCGCGCGCGAACGCCTGCGCCCGCTGCTCGTGCACGAGGTCAGTCTCGTCGCTTATCACCTGCCGCTCGATGCGCACCCCGAGCTGGGCAACAATGCGCAGCTGGCTTTCGCACTCGGCCTCGAACCCGTGGAACCATTCGCGCAGGTTGCTGGGCAGTCGATCGGCTGGGTGGCACAAGCCGCCGAGCCCCGGACGTTCGAGGACTTCGTGCGCACCGTGGCACACCTCACCGAACGGCAGCCGATCGTCTTACCCGGTGGCCCCCCTGTCGTTCGTCGGGTCGCGATCCTCAGCGGATCAGGCGCGAGCGCACTCGAGGAAGCGGCCTCCCTCGGATGCGAGGTACTCTTGACCGGCGAAGCCCGTGAGACGACGATGGCCTTGGCCCGGGAACTCGGTATCAGCGTGATCGTCGGTGGACATGAGGCGACCGAGCGCTTGGGGGTACAAGCACTGGCGCGCCACCTCTCGGCGACCTTCGGCCTTGAGGTCGCCTACCTCCACGATCCCAACCCGATTTGATGTCCTGAGGGAAAGGAGCGCAGACGATGGCGCGTGCAATTGCCACTGTGTTCAAGGCATACGACGTACGCGGTGTGTATCCAGAGGAACTCGACGAAGAACTCGCGTACCGTATCGGTCGCGCATACGCACTCTATCTCCGCCCTCGTCACGTGGTCGTGGGACGCGACATGCGTATCTCGTCCCCGGCACTGGCTGAGGCGATCATCCGTGGGCTCCTCGACCAGGGCGTCGATGTCACGAACGTCGGCCTGGTCAGCACCGATGCGCTCTACTTCGCTGTCGGCAAATATCGCTTCGACGGCGGGGTGATGGTGACCGCCTCGCACAACCCGCCCGAGTACAATGGCTTCAAACTCTGCCGCGAAGAAGCACAAGCGCTCAGCCTCGACTCCGGTATCGGAGAGATCCGCGATCTCGTGCTGCGCGGCGAATTTCCTGAACCCGAGCGCCGCGGAACCCTCGTCGAGCGTGACATCCTCGATGACTTCGCCGCACACGTCCTGTCGTTCATCGATACCAGTATCATCAAGCCGTTTACCATCGTCGTCGATGCCGGGAACGGCATGGGAGGACTCATCGCGCCGAAGGTACTCGGCCGGCTACCGGTACGCATCATCCCTCTCTACTTCGAGCTCGACGGCCGCTTCCCGAACCACGTACCAAACCCGATCGAACCGGAAAACGTACGAGACGTGCAGCACGCGATACGTGAGCACCGCGCCGACATGGGAATCGCCTTCGACGGCGATGCCGATCGGATGTTCATCCTCGACGAGCAGGCACGCTTGGTTGGCGGTGACATGGTCACTGCCCTCGTCGCCAAGACACTCTTGCAAAAGCATCCGGGTGCCAAGATCGTGTACAACCTCATCTGCTCGCGCGCCGTTCCCGAAACGATCCGCCAGTACGGCGGGGTCCCTATTCGCTCGCGCGTCGGGCACTCCTTCATCAAGGCGCTCATGCGGCAGCACGATGCGATCTTCGGAGGCGAACACTCCGGGCACTTCTACTTCCGCGACAACTGGTACGCGGACTCCGGCATCATCGCAGCAGTCACCGTGCTGGAATTGCTGTCGCGGGAAGGGGTCACCGTGTCGCAGGCGATCGCTCCGATCGACCGGTACTACCGCTCCGGTGAAATCAATGTCGAAGCCCGCGACTTCGCAGCCGTTCTGCAAGCGCTGGAAGAACATTTCCATGACGGTCAGATCGATCATCTCGACGGGCTCACGGTCGAGTATCCGGACTGGTGGTTCAACGCACGGCCATCCAATACGCAGCCGCTCCTCCGTATCAACGTCGAGGCGACAACACCGGAACTGCTTCGGAAAAAGACCGAGGAAGTACTTAGCGTCGTGCAACGCGTGGCGGGGAGCCAGTCATCCGCATGAGTACGGGTGCGCACCGCGAGCTTTTCGTCGTGAAGCTGGATCCTGTTGGCAACGTCGTCGCACGGTATACCGGCACGATCCAGCCGGGCCACCCCGGCTGGATCGTGATCCGGGCTACCTGGAGTCTCGGGACAGTCGTTTCCGGACCGATCCGCTTCGAGACAGGCGACGAGCTGGTCGAGTATTTCTCGGTCGTCGAGCCGATCAACGCATTCGCCCTCTACGACGCAGCGGGACACTTCAAGGGCTGGTATACCAACGTCTCCTGCCCGGCCGTTCTCGTCGAAAACGAGCTCTACTGGCGCGACCTGTATATCGACGTGGTCGTGGATGCGAACGGTCACCTCGTCGTGCTCGACGAGGAGGAGCTGGAGAGAAGCGCCCTGCGCGAGCACGACCCCGACGCCTACGCCTGTATCCTCACCGCGCGTGACCGCCTGCTGACTGGCCTCCGCTCCCGCACCTACCCCTTCAACCAGCATCCTCCCCTCCCACTGTCCG
>BEID01000355.1 GCA_002898975.1 bacterium HR27
AACCCGGCAAACGAGCAGTGGCGATTCCGGTGGATCGGATCAATGCGGTTGGAGGACTCATCCAACCGAATGATCTGATCGATCTCGTGTATGCGGGTCGCATCGATCTCCTGCGAATCTTGCCGACCGAGCCTTTGGAAATGCCCGATGCTGGACAAGGCTATAGCCCAGCCCCGGAGTCGATCACGTTGCCCCAGCCTGGTTCGCAGACGACTTCTTACCCGTATGCAGGAGCGCCAGGATCACGTGTGGTCATAACGGACACGGGTGAGGGGCAACCGGTGGCCAAAATCGTGCTCCAAAACTTGCGCGTGCTCCAGGTCATTGCTGGAACGACTGTTGTCGGGGAGATGCCTGGTGAGCGATCCCAAGCCGAGGTCAGTGTGGCGGCGAGTGTCACACCGACAGGAGAGAGCGAAGGCAGTTTGCCGCCGGTGGATCTGCTGGTCGTCGAAGCGGATCCGAAGCAGGCCGAGCTGATCACGTTCCTGCTCGATCAAAACATCCGTTATCAGGTGCTCCTGCGTGCTCGCAGCGACACCACGGAGGTGGAGACAGACGGCATCACCTACGATCGGCTCGTGAGGGAGTACGGCCTACCAGTGCCGGGACCTGTGCAGGTCGGTGGAGGGCCACGGTAATGGGCAACACGACCATCCGGATTCTCGTCGTCGATGATGTCCCTGAGAGTCGGGATAACATCGAGCGTCTCCTCAATTTCGAGCCTGACTTCCGCGTGGTCGGCAAAGCTGCCCGCGGTGAGGAAGGGATCGAGCAGGCCCTTCGCTTGCAGCCGCACGTCGTGCTACTGGACCAGACGCTCCCGGATCGGGACGGGCTCGAGGTTGCAGCAGCGATCACAGCTCGCGCCCCGGGTATCGGAGTCATCCTTTTGGGCCTCGATGCCGATCCCGCTATGCTCCGTCGTGCAATGGCGGCCGGTGCTCGCGAGTACCTCACGAAGCCGTTCAATTACGAGGAGCTAGTTGAGGTCGTTCGCCGAGTGGGGCGTCTGGCGAATCCGCATATCGCAGCTGCCAACGGAGCGGTTCCCACTCACCACGCTGTGGCCATGAGTAGTCCCCCGTCGCCAGGACGTTCCGGCGAAGTCGTGACAGTACTTGGTAGTAAAGGAGGGATCGGTCGCACGTTTCTGGCGACCAACTTGGCGATCGTTCTGCGCTCTCGCCTGGAACGCGAAGTGGTACTCGTCGATGCCGACCTCATGCGTGGGGACGTCGCGGTTCTGCTGAATTTAACACCGCAGCGTACCTGGACGGATGTGGCGCGTTTACCCGTCGGCATGGCCGACAGTGAGGTCATCCGCGATCTCCTGACCCGCCATGTGAGTGGCATTCGGGTGCTCTTGGCACCGGCAAGCCTCGAGGAAGCAGAGCATATTCAAGCCGCTCGTGTTCAGGAAACCTTGCAGGAGTTGCGTCGCATCGCCGATTTCGTCGTGGTTGACACCCGGGGCGGCTACGATGACATAACACTGGCCTGTGCTGATGTGGCGACGACACTCGTGTGGGTGCTCTCGCTCGAGATGACCGCCATCAAAGATACGAAACTGTTTCTCGACCTAGCGACACGGTTAGGGTATCAGGAGAAGCGACAATTCTTCGTCTTGAACCACGTCAGTCCGGCGAGCGGACTGACACCGGATGAAGTCGAGGAAACGCTGCGCGTGCTGATTCCCGTTCGCATTCCTTCCGATGCGACAGCAGTCGTGCGTAGCATTAACGAAGGCAGCCCCTTGGCATGGAACAGTCGACAACACCGCATCGTGGCGGAACTCGAGCGGCTCGCACAGCTCATGGCCGAAGACCGTGAGGAGCTTCCCCAGGAACCGATTCGTCGGCGACGCTTTGCGTTGCCGCGTTTCCGCAACGGTACAGCGCGGTGATTACGAAGGGGGTGGTGAGGCGTGTCGCTTCTCCGCCGACTCGGGTCGACGGGTGAGACTGGTCCGCTCGGATCCGATCCAACTCCATCACCAGCAGACGGAAAGACTGAGGGTGGCGGTCAGGTTGGGAGTCCACAGCTCGCACAGACGCTGAAGCGTCCGTCTCTCCGGGGAACGGCCACGCCGACTCCGGACGATGCCTTCCATCAGCTCAAGAGTCGCGTGCAAAACCGTGTGATCGCCGAACTCGATCCACGGATGGACTTGAGCGATGCGGAACGTGTCCGCCGCACGTTGGAGGAAACGTTTCTCTCGGTTCTCGAGTCGGAAGGAATCGTTCTCAGTCGCATCGAGCGGCATCGCCTGTTCGAGGCGATCGTCGCGGAGATTCTCGGTTACGGTCCGATCGAACCACTCCTGAAAGATGACACCGTCACTGAAATCATGGTGAACGGTCCGAAACAGGTCTGGGTAGAGCGGAACGGGAAACTGGAGAAGACGACTATCCAGTTCGACGACGATGACCACGTGATGCGGATCATCGACCGCATCGTCTCACCGCTCGGCCGACGGATCGACGAGAGTTCTCCGATGGTGGACGCCCGTCTACCGGATGGTTCGCGCATCAATGCGGTCATCCCACCGATTTCGCTTGTCGGACCCTGCTTGACGATCCGCAAATTCAGCCGGGACCCGCTGACCGTCGATGATCTCATCCGTTTCGGAACGATGACGCCGGAGATCGCACAGTTCCTCGAGGCCTGCGTTCAAGCACGCCTGAATATCGTGGTCTCGGGCGGCACTGGCTCGGGGAAGACGACGCTGCTCAATGTCCTCTCCTCCTTCATTCCTGGCGACGAGCGAATCGTGACGATCGAGAATGCAGCAGAGCTCCAGTTGCGCCAGGAGCACGTGGTCACGCTCGAATCGCGTCCCCCCACTATCGAGGGCAAGGGGCAGGTCACGATCCGCGCTCTCGTCATCAATCCGTTGCGGATGCGGCC
>BEID01000356.1 GCA_002898975.1 bacterium HR27
CGCGATCTCGATATCCGGGCGCCCGCGCGCGAGCGCCCGATCGGTGATCACGTACAGGCGCAGCGCCTCGCGGAGGCGCACTCCTCGCCAGCTGGTCACACACCCCTCCTCAACGCACGACGCCTTCCAGCGGCGAGCTCGCTGATGCGTACGGCTTCTTCGGGATCCGGCCAGCGAGGTAACAGAGCCGCCCGGCCTCGATGGCCAGACGCATCGCCCGTGCCATCTTGACCGGATCGCCGGCCTGCGCGATCGCCGTGTTGATCAGGCAGGCATCGGCCCCGATCTCCATCGCCAGTGCAGCATCGGACGGCGCACCGATGCCGGCATCGACGATGACGGGCACGTTCGCCTGCTCGATGATGATCTGCAACCAGCGGAAGTCCGGCAGCCCTTGCCCGGAACCGATCGGTGAGGCCAGCGGCATCACGGTCGCGCAGCCGATCTCTTCGAGCTGCTTCGCCAGCACCGGATCCTGGTTGATGTACGGCAGGACGACGAAGCCCTCCTTGACGAGCACCTTGGCGGCCTCGAGCGTCCCGATCGGATCCGGCAAGAGATACTTCGGGTCAGGAATCACTTCCAGCTTGACCCAGTTGGAAAGACCCATCGCCCGCGCCAGCCGCGCCACCCGGATCGCTTCCTCGGCTGTCCGGCAACCGGCCGTGTTGGGGAGAATCTGGTACTTGTTCCAGTCGATCACCTCGAGAATACTCCGGCTCTTCGGATCGTCGAAGTCGATCCGACGGAGCGCGACCGTCACCATCTCGCACCCCGAGGCTTCCAACGCCGCGAGCATCTCTTCGTTCGAGCGCCACTTTCCCGTGCCGAGAATGAGGCGCGAGCGGAACTCCCGATCGGCGATCTTGAGCGGCTCGTCCTCGACCATCGTCCTGGCACGTTCTGCAGTCGCAGCCATCGCGCACCTCCTGTGTTTCCGTCACCGGTGCCCACCAGGCATGGAAGTGATGGACCGGCGATCGTCCCCGACCGATCGCGAAGGCCGCCTCGAGCGCACGGTGGAGATACTGCTTGGCTTCCCATACCGCCGTCGGCACGTCGAAACCGCGCGCGAGGAACGCGACGATCGCCGCCGAAAAGGTGCAGCCAGTTCCGTGGGTGTGTGGCGTGTCAACCCGTGGCAGGGCGAAGCGCTCAAAGTGCGTTCCATCGAAGAGGAGATCGACTACCTTATCTCCCTCGACGTGGCCACCCTTCACGACGACGTATCGAGGGCCGAACGAATGGATGATGCGCGCCGCCTCCTGCATCTCCGCCTCGCTGCGTACCGGCCGCCCACACAGCACCTCGGCCTCCGGTGCATTCGGCGTGACGATGAAGGCGAGGGGTAGCAGCATCTCGCGCAGCGCCGTGACCGCGTCTTCGCGGAGCAGGCGGTCTCCGCTCTTGGCGACCATCACCGGATCGACCACCAGCCGCTCGATCCGGTGTCGCCGGACACCGTCTGCGACCGTCTCGATGATCGCAGCCGAACTCAACATGCCGGTCTTCGCCGCATCCGCACCGATATCCTCCATCACGGCGTCGAGCTGGGCCGCCACGATATCCGTCGGGATCTCGTGGACGGCAGTGACACCGACCGTGTTCTGAGCGGTGATCGCCGTGATGACCGTCGAACCGTACACTCCGAGCGCGCTGAAGGTCTTGAGGTCCGCCTGGATACCGGCGCCCGCACCGGAATCGGATCCCGCGATCGTCAGGGCGTTGGGAAGACGCAGCGCCATCGCCACCTCCCGTATCGCAGCGACCTTCACGGGACGAGGCGGCGGGGAAAACGATCCGCCGACCCCACGGGGCGGCGGGTGGGGGAAGAGCTGAGGAGCGGTGCCGTCCCTGCGCTGGCATTACCCAGATCAGGTTCGGAGGGTTGGCCGACCGTCCGTCGGCCTCTCAGCGCTTCCGCGCACCCCTGGCACCCGTTAGCCCCAGCATAGCATCGACCGTTTCTCCGAGCAACGCATCAGCGTTCGGCCTGGCGCGGGTCGAACGCATCCCGCAACCCATCACCGACGAACGTGAAGGCGAGCGTGATCAACGCGACCGCAACCGTCGGCGCGATGAGCATCCAGGGTTGCGACTCCCAGGCCTTCGAACCTTCGAGGATCATGCTTCCCCAGCTGGTCGGGAACGGCGCATCGAGACGCACCGTCGGCCGGATACCGATGCCGAGATAGCTGAGGATCGCCTCGGAAATGATCGCGCCCGGTACGATATACGCTGCGACCACGATGATCGGCCCCAACGTGTTCGGAACGATATGGCGGAGGACGATCGAAATACCGCTCGCACCGATCGCTCGAGCCGCTTCAACGAACTCTTTCTGTTTGATGGCAAGCACCTCTCCACGGACTAACCGTGCCACCGTGACCCAGCTGACGAGCGACAACGTAATGAAGAGCAGCACCAGGCCATTCAGGAGCTTGCCGATCCAGGCATCCTGGAACGCGACCTGCATGATAATGAAGAGCAGAAGATCCGGGAAGGCGTAGACGACGTCCGTGAAGCGCATCAGAATATTGTCCACCCGACCGCCCAGATAGCCAGCCGTCAGGCCGATCAGCATGCCGATCGCCACCGTAAAGAACATCGGGACGAACCCGACAACCAGGGAGACGCGCGTACCGTAGACCAAGCGACTGAACACATCGCGACCAACCGAATCCGTACCGAGAGGATATTCCCAGGTGCCAGTCCGCATCGGGTTCGGATCCCGTACCCAGGCAGCCTGACGAAACACGCCTGCCCGGGCGACATCGCTCTGTACGGGATTGTGCGGCGCGATCACCGGTGCAGCGATCGCGACGATCGCGAGGAAAGCGATGTAGGCGAGGCCGACGAGAGCCAGGCGATTTTTCCGGAACCGTCGCCAGGCATCGCT
>BEID01000357.1 GCA_002898975.1 bacterium HR27
GGTGCGACGGGCCGGTACGGGGCGGCGCTGACAGCCGAGCGCGGGGGTGCTATAGTGCTATACGATCGCCGTCGCACTGATCGGACGAGCTGAACGAAAGGGAGCAGAGCGCATGGTACCGGTACCGGTGGTCGGGATCCATCATATCGGGATCGTGGTCGAGAACCTGGACGAGGCGATCGAGACCTACAAGAAGCTGGGCCTGACCTTCGACGGCATCAAGGAGTTTCCCCACACGCGGATCGGGCTCTTTCGCGGCGGCGAGGGGCATGTCGAGTTGTTCGAGCCGAAAGATCCCGAGTCGGACCTGGGGCGGTTCCTGCGCAAGCGCGGGGGTGTCCACCACGTTGCGTATGCCGTCCACGACATCCGCACCGCGCTGGCGCAGCTGGAACAGCAGGGGTTCGAGTTGATCCATCGCGAGCCGGTGATCGGCTTGCACGGCTTGCCGGTCGCCTTCGTCCACCACAAGTCGTGCCACGGTGTGCTGACGGAGCTGGTCGAGGTACCGGCCGACGGCGGACACTGAGCGTCTCGTTGCCTCCAGAGGAACCACTGGCACCCGCCCGCCTGGGCGGGTGTTCTGGTTGCAGCGCTAGGTAAGCGCCGGAAGGATCGCTTCATGTAGAGTACAGAGCATGCGAGTGGCCGGAGGCGATCGGGTGCAGAGGCGCGATCGGCACGGTCGCTCCATTGGCTGGAGGGACGCGGTAGCGCACACGCTCGCGAGGGGGCCGAGCATGACGTCGACCGAGATCCGCCGTGTGGTGACCGATTCGGGGATCGAGATCGCGCCAGTGTATCGCGACACTGGCCGCCCGCCGGAGCCCGATCCCGGCGAGTATCCCTATACGCGCGGCATCCATGCCACCATGTACCGGGGCAAGAAGTGGACGATCCGGCAGTACGCCGGGTACGGCTCGGCCGAGGAGACCAACCGGCGCTTTCGCCTGCTGCTCGAGCGGGGGCAGACTGGGCTGAGCGTCGCTTTCGACCTTCCGACGCAGCTCGGGTACGACTCCGATCATCCGCTGGCGCGGCCCGAGGTCGGTCGGGTGGGGGTAGCGATCTCGACGCTCGACGACATGCGCCGGTTGTTCGAGGGGATCGACCTGGGGGCTGTCACGACCTCGATGACGATCAACGCGCCGGCGGCGATCCTGCTGCTCATGTACGAGATCGTCGCGGAAGAACAGGGGGTCGACCCGAAGCAGCTGCGGGGGACGATCCAGAACGACATCCTCAAGGAATATGCGGCGCGCGGTACCTACATCTTCCCGCCGCGCCCCTCGATGCGGCTGGTCGTCGATACGTTCGCCTACTGCAAGGAGCGGCTGCCGAACTGGAATACCATCTCGATCAGTGGCTATCACATCCGCGAGGCTGGTGCCACCGCGGTGCAAGAGATCGCCTTCACGCTGGCGAACGCGATCGCCTACGTGCGAGCGGCGATCGAGGCTGGGCTCTCGGTCGACGAATTCGCGCCGCGACTCAGCTTCTTCTTCGGGGCCCACAACAACTTTTTCGAGGAAATCGCCAAGTTCCGAGCAGCGCGGCGGATGTGGGCGAAGATCATGCGGGAACGCTTCGGCGCGCAGAACGCGCGTTCCTGGATGCTACGGTTCCACACGCAGACGTGTGGCTGTACGCTGACGGCACAACAGCCGCTCAACAACATCGTCCGGGTCGCCTACCAGGCGCTCGCGGCTGTCCTGGGCGGGACGCAGAGTCTGCACACCAACGCCTACGACGAGGCGCTGGGGCTGCCGACCGAAGAGTCGGCGACGATCGCCTTGCGGACGCAGCAGATCCTGGCCGAGGAGACGGGGGTGGCCGATACGGCTGACCCACTGGGTGGGTCGTATTTTGTCGAGGCGCTGACCGACGAAATCGAGCGGCGGGCGTGGGAGCTGATCGAGGCGATCGAAGAACTCGGTGGGGCAGTGACGGCGATCGAGCGGGGCTGGATTCAGGCGCAGATCGCCGAGAGCGCCTACCGGTGGGAAGAGGCGGTCGAGCGTGGTGAGCGCGTGGTGGTCGGCGTGAACCGGTACCAGGATGCGGTACCCGTGCGCGTACCGGTGCACCGGCTGGACGAAGCGGCAGTGGAACGGCAGATCCGGCGGGTGCAGGAGTACCGGGCCAGGCAAGATGCGGGGCGGGTGGAACGCGCGTTGGCGCGAGTGGAGGAAGCGGCACGGGGCACGGAGAACCTCCTGCCGGTACTGCGCGAGGCGCTTCTGGCTGGGGCGACGCTCGGGCAGATCTGCGGACGGCTGCGGCAGGTGTGGGGCGAGTACCGGCCGCGGTTTTAGGGTTCGTGAACCGAACGGTTCCCACGCGGATGGGTCACGTGGCAACCGGGCCTTGAGGTTCTGTCGCCCGAAGAGGAGGTCGACGGAGCCGAGTGGTCGCTCGCGGAAGGCGCGAGTGTCGGAGATGCCCGTCGCCACCGGTCAAACGCGATCTGTCAGCCTCGCGATGTAGGCGGATCTCCGGTACGACGTGAGAGTGAGCTGAAAACGGCTTGCTGACGCGCATGTGCACCTGGAGCGAGGGTTGCAGCTGGTGATCGTTGCACCGTCGACCTCCGGTCGTGCAGGAACCCCAGGGGGTCGACGGATTCCCGTGGCATCGCGTGCTCGGCGTCGAGGTGACCAAGGGGGTATTCTCGAACCGCTTGCGTCGTTGTCTCGCCTGCGGTATGCTGGTCATGCGAGAACCGCGATCCGACACCGCGTTCGTTGGTTTTGGCAGTACCTATGAGGGCTTGAAACGACAGACTCAGGTCGATGAGTCTGTCCGGTGTTAGCGTTTTGGCAGTACCTATGAGGGCTTGAAACCCGGGTTGTCCTGACCGGCACCCTCTCCTCCCGTGGGGTT
>BEID01000358.1 GCA_002898975.1 bacterium HR27
GGCAACGTGCAGATCGGTGAGGAGCGTCCGTCCTTACCCGACGGCGCGACAGGCTGGCATCGCGTCACGGTGGAGGCGCGAGCGAGTGGGTGACGCTGGACGGGAGGCGGGAGAGGTGAGTTAAGAAGCCTTCCAACTGGTTCCGGTCGGCATCGTTCATTCGCCCGTTGCCGATCGGCGCATGATGCCGCCCGAGGGAGTGGAGGCGGAAATCGAGGTTTTTCCCGAATTCGCCGATGGTTTGCTCCGGATCGAGGAGAATACGCACATCTGGGTCTTGGGCTGGTTTCAGGACGCCGATCGGACTCGTCTCCAACTCGTCCGTCCGGAATATGAGCCGGCCCGACGACGGCGTGGCGTGTTCGGTCTTCGTTCCGTCGCGCGACCGAACCCGATTGCGCTCACTGCGACGCGCCTCCTCGCTGTCGAGGGAACGCGGCTCCGAGTCGCGCATCTGGACTTCGTCGACGGCACACCGGTCATCGACCTCAAGCGGTATTCGCCGAGTTGGGACAGCATTTTCGCTGCGCGGAGCTCGCGTGATCGGTATCTGATCGATCTGGCTAGCCCGGAACGTCTGGCGGAATACGAGAGGGAAGCGGCTAATTTCCATGGCGAGCGATGTATCGGGGTCGTGCTTGCGGCGCGGCTCGTACAGTACCTGGCGGCATCCTGGAACGTGCGCCCGAAAGATGACCATTTGGTGGTGACGGTAAGTATCGCTAACGACCTGCGCCATCTCGCCGATGCACTGCAGGCACTCACCGGTGCGACGTTCGGCAATGGTCGACTCACCGTCACCAGCGAACCGGTCGTGCGCTTCAGCTGGGAGGGACAGCATCTCACCGTGCGACCGAAGATGTCACCTGACTTGGACCTCGACGTGGTGCGCACGACTCCACTGGAGCAGCTCGTGGACGTGTCGTCCTGAAGTAGCGTCTCCTGGTCACTCCCAGCGAAAGGTGCGGCGAGCGACCAGGAGTATCAGTGCAGTCCACAACACGAGCGCGCCGAGCTGCACGAACGGCCAGCTCGGTTCCGGAGCGAGCGACGCACGCAGCGCGGTCGCCAGCGCATTGGAAGGGAGGAGGATCCCGACGAGCGCGATCGGCCCGGGAAGACGGTCGAGCGGCCAGGCGACACCGCCGAGCAGGATGAACAAGATGTAGAGTCCGTTAGCGAGTCCAAGCGTCGTTTCGGCGCGGAAGGTTCCCGCTATCAGCAGTCCGAGGCTCGCGAAGACGGCCGTCCCGAGCAGGAGAGTGATGAGGGCGATCGCGAAAGCGCCGGTCGGGCGCCAGCCGAAGAAGAAAGCCACGCTGCCGAGAATGATGACTTGTAAGACCTCGACAGCGAGCACCGAGAGAATCTTGGCACCGAGCAGACGGCCGCGTCCTAATGGAGTGGCGCCGAGCCGCTTGAGCACGCCGTAGTGACGCTCGTAGGCGGTGCGGATCCCGAGGCTCACCAGCCCGATCGACATCACCGCGAGAGCCAGCATGCTCGGGAAAAGGAAATCGACTGGCCGCGTGTAGCCGCTCGGGGCCAGGTGGAGTGCGGCGAAGAAGACGAGCAACGCCGGGGGAATGATCAGGGTCACGAGCAACCCTTCGCCGCTGCGCAGGGTGAGCCGCAACTCCATGCGTGCCTGAGCGAGCAGTGCGTGCATCGGTCACTCCCGCAGGTCGTCACCAGTGAGACGGAGGAACACGTCCTCGAGCGATCGGTAGCCGACTCGCACCTCTGTCAGCAGAATACCGTGTGCACGCGCCCAGCTCGTGACCTCGACCAACGTGTCCATCGGCCGTTCAGTCTCGAGCGCGTAGCGCCCATTGCCCAATTCTCGGACGCGCCGGACACTGGGTAGCTGCTGCAGTGCGGCCAGTTGCAGATCTTGCGATGCCGTCAGGGTGATCTGGTCGGTCTCGAGTCGCATGAGTTCCTGCGGAGTAGCCAGGACGAGCAGCCGGCCATGATCGATAATGGCGACCCGATCGGCGAGACGCTCCGCTTCCTCGAGGAAGTGCGTCGTGAGGACGATGGTGATGCCTCGTCGCTTGAGCTCCTCGAGCAACGACCAGGTGAGCCGGCGGGCTTGAGGATCCATACCGGTCGTCGGTTCGTCCAGAAACAGCAGCTCTGGCTTGCCGATGAGTGCGAGCGCGAGTGCGAGACGGCGCTGCTGACCGCCGGAGAGGTAGCGATACCGCGTCTGGCTGACGTCCTCCAACCCGACGAGGCGAAGCAGTTCGCTGGGGTCTTCAGGGTCTGGATAGAAGGCCGCGAACAGCTCTACCACTTCGCGCGGTGTGGCAGTCGGATAGATGCCGCCAGCTTGCAGCATGACGCCGATGCGCGGTTTGAGTCGGTGCCCGTCGTGCCACGGATCGAGGCCGAGGACGCGTACGAATCCTGCATCCGGTCTCCGGTACCCCTCCAAGATCTCGATCGTCGTCGTCTTCCCGGCTCCGTTTGGCCCGAGCAGCGCGAAGAATTCGCCGCGAGGAACAGTAAAGCTCAGGTGATCGACGACGACCCGGTCGTTGTAGCGCTTGACGAGTCCTTCGACCTCGATCGCGAGGCTGTGTTGCGTAGCCGGACTGGACTCTCGCGGTTCGACGCGGGGCATCATGCGCGTGCCTCACGACCTTTCCTGAGTGGGTTTCCGCCGGTTCCTGCACGCATGCAAGCGGCCTCGTGCCGGTACTGGCAGTGTCCGTCGACGAACGTCCGGAACGGAGTGAACAAGTTGCCTCGATGCGGTGGCCGCGTGTCTCGTGCGGTTGGGGCTGGAGCGAGCGCGAAACACTCGGCGCGTCCCAACGCTACAAGCCATACAACATGGCGTAAATGATCCAACCGGTCACTGCGACATAGAGCCA
>BEID01000359.1 GCA_002898975.1 bacterium HR27
GTCGACGTGATCGTCCTGGTCACCGGTGACGGTGATTACTGCTATCTCGTCGAGGCCGTGCAGCGGCTCGGCCGGCGTGTCGAGGTCGCCTCTGCGCCGCGCAACACGGCAGTGGAACTGATGGAACTCGCCGACTACTACATCGATCTGGAAGCCAACCTTCGGCACTTCAGCCAGCCGCGGACGTCGCCGGCTGGTCGGGGCGAGTCGGCCGGTCGCGCGGGCGAGCAGTGGCGTGCTCGCCATGAGGCGGAGCCAGAGGATGAGCGGGCTTACGACCTCGAGCGCGAGACGAGGTGGAGCGAACGGGAGTTCGGCGATGACGATCTCGGTCGCTGAAGTGGCTGCCCGACGCGATGCGCTCCTCGCCGAGCTGCGAACCGTCGTCGAACTCGAATCGCCGAGCACCGACAAGGCAGCTGTCGACCGTCTGGTGGCGTACCTGCGCGCACGTGCTCGCGAGCTGGGTGCAGCGATCGAGGAATACCCGCAAGTCGACTATGGTGACCTCACCGTCGCGAGCTGGCCAGCTCATGGCGAGGCGCCAACCGAGCCGCTCCTCGTTCTCACGCACATCGATACCGTCTGGCCGGTCGGGACACTGGCGCGTCGTCCCTTCCGGGTCGAAGGAGACACTGCCTACGGCCCCGGTATCTACGACATGAAGGCGAGCGTCGCGATGTTTCTCGAGGCGGTGCGGCTCTTGCACGAGCGGGGCCTCGCCCACCGGCCGATCCGCTGGCTGATCAATACCGAAGAAGAAGTGGGGAGTCCGGTCTCGCGTCCGCTGATCGAACGCGAGGCGCAGAGCAGTGCCCTGGTCCTCTGCCTCGAACCGCCAGCACCCGGCGGTGCGCTGAAGACGGCCCGCAAAGGAGTGGGGATGTTCACGGTACGGATCAGCGGCCGGGCGGCTCACGCTGGGGCCGAGCCGGAGCGCGGCGTCAGTGCCATCCAGGAGCTGGCCAACCAGATCGCTTACCTGCACAGCCTGAACGACCCGGCTACCGGGACGACCGTCAATGTCGGTGTGGTCGGCGGGGGGACACGCTCCAACGTGGTCGCGGCCGAAGCCTGGGCGAAAGTGGACGTGCGGGTGGCAACGCGAGAGGAGGCCGAGCGGGTCACCGCGGCAGTGCTGGGGGCACGCCCCTGGCTCCCCGGAGCGACCGTCACGGTCGAGGGTGGTCTGAACCGCCCGCCGATGGAGCGGACACCGGCGATCGCAGCCGCCTTCGAGCGGGCACGGGAGATCGGCCGGGAGCTGGGGCTGGAGTTACGCGAAGCGGCGACCGGCGGGGCAAGCGACGGGAACTTCACCGCAGCGCTCGGCGTGCCGACGCTGGACGGTCTGGGCTGCCCGGGTGACGGCGCGCATGCCGAGCACGAGCAGACCAGCCTCAGCGGGCTGATCGAACGGACAGCGCTCCTCGCCTTGCTGCTCCACCGGCTGTGAACGACGGCATGGGATGGTACGGGAAGGAGTTGTGGGATGCGCCTCGATGTCGATCCGCTGCAGATCCTGCCGCGCGTGCTGACGCGCTATTCCTCGGTCGTGGTCGATCGGGCCGAGGGGCTCTACGTCTGGGACGTGAACGGCGAGCGCTGGATGGACTTCACCTCGGGGATCGCGGTCGTCAACACTGGCCACTGTCACCCGCGCGTCGTGGCGGCGATTCGTGAGCAGGCCGGGAAGATCATCCATGCGCAAGCCAACATCCTCATCCACGAGCCGATGCTCCGGCTCTCCCAGCTCATCACGGCGACGATGCCACCGAAGCTGAATCAGGTCTTCTTCACCAACTCGGGTGCCGAGGCAGTGGAAGGAGCGGTGAAGCTCGCCAAGGCGGCTACCAGTCGGCCGGCGATCATCGCTTTCCGCGGTGCCTTCCACGGACGGACGCACCTCGCGATGGCGTTAACCAGCTCGCGGGTCAAGGTGCGCGGGCACTACGAACCGCTGGTTCCTTCGATCTATCACGCACCCTATCCGTACCCGTTCCGCAACCCGTACAACGTCCCGCCGGAGGACGTCGACCTGGTCTGTATCGCCGAGCTGGAGCGGTTGTTCCAGACGATGGTTATGCCGGACGATGTAGCCGCGATCATCGTCGAACCGATGCTCGGCGAGGGTGGGTATATCCTGCCTCCCAAGCGGTTCCTGCAGAACCTGCGGGCCATCTGCGATCGCTACGGCATCCTGCTTATCGTCGACGAGATCCAGACCGGCGTGGGACGCACCGGGACGATGTGGGCGTTCGAGCAGTTCGGTATCGTGCCGGACATCGTGACGGTGGCCAAGGGGATCGCCTCCGGACTGCCACTCGCGGCGGTGGTGGCGAACAAGGAGCTGATGGATCGCTGGGAGCCGGGTGCGCACGGCGGCACCTATGGTGGCAACGCCGTGGCCTGTGCGGCGGCGATCGCGACCTTCGAGGTGATGCGCGACGAGAAGCTGCCGGAGAACGCAGCGCGCATCGGGGGCTACCTCATGGCGCAGCTGCGCGAACTCCAGCAGGAGTTTCCCGTCATCGGCGAGGTGCGTGGCCTGGGCCTGATGATCGGCGTGGAACTGGTCAAGCCCGACCGCGCACCGAACCCGGAGGCGGTCAAGCGGGTGATCCAGCGGGCACAGGAACTGCGGACGCTGCTCATCACGGCTGGCGAGTACGACCACGTGATCCGCGTCATCCCGCCGCTCGTCATCACGCAGGAGCAGGCCGACGCCTTCCTCGACGTCTTCGCCGAGGCACTCAAGGCGGCCCAGTGACGGTCGCGCTGGCAGCGCGCTCGCCGCGCTGTCCCTTGGTACGTCCCTGACGATAGGGGCGACCTGGCGTGCCGGCCGGAAGGCGACCGGAGCCGGAGGTACGCTC
>BEID01000360.1 GCA_002898975.1 bacterium HR27
CGAACCGGATCACCCTCCCGGTTCGCGATCACCACGCGGCTCCCGTCACTCCAGGCCAGCCAGCGACCGTCGCCCGACCAGGCGATCGTGCTCGCAGCGTCGAGTACCCGCCCAGCTAGCTGCACGCCGGTCGTGACGATCCCGACCACCGATCGTCCATCCTGCAAGCCGGTAAAGGCGAGTCGCCCGCCCTCGGGCGACCACTCGACGCTCGTGATCTCTACCCCCTCGAGCGCTGCCACCCGTGCTCCACCATTGGCCGAGGCCAGCCACAGCCCACGATGCCGGTCGAGCAAGGCGAGCGGCAACCACGCCGGCTGTTCCTCCTGCGCAGCTACTGGCAGTACGGTCGCACACCCCAGAACCAGCGCCAGCACGACGCACCACGCACCCCGCATCCGCTACCCCTTCCCGTCAGCAGCCGCACGCTGCCGCGCAGTATCCTAGCCGCTCGCCCACCCGATCGTCTGCCTCCCGACCCGGCACACGCCCTCGCTCCGGCAGCACGTCACCCCCGCGCCCCAGCTCGCCCTGCCGAACAACAGGCTGGCGGGTGGGATGACATCCCACCCGCCAGCCGTTCCCTCTCTGCACCTCGTCCTCAGGGCAGCGCGTTACCGACCTCGTCGATCATCGCCGCAAACGACTGCAGGCCACCCCCGGAGAGGTACCACAGATCGGCCTGGAGATAGACGATGTGCCCGTTCTGATACGCTTTGGTGCGCTTGACGAGCTCGTTGTCCAGCGTCTGCTGCGCCGGCGTCACTCCTTGCCCGCCCACAACACTCCCGCGATCGACCACGAAGAGGTAGTCAGGATTCTTCTCGACCAGGTACTCGTACGAAATATTCATCCCGTGGGTGGACACTTCGATGTTCGGATCGATGGGGGTGAACCCCAGCACGTCATAGACCAACCCGAAACGCGAGGCCGGGCCGAAGGCACTGATGTTCCGATCGTTAACTAGAATCACCAGTGCTGTCGGTACTCCCGCCGCAGCGACCTTCGCACGGACCGCAGCGATCTTCTCCTCGAGCGTCGTCAGGTATGTGTCCACCTCCTGCTGTTTGTCGAAGATTTCTCCCAGAACGCGTACATTCTCCTTCACCGAATCGGCATACCGGGTATAGTCGATCGCGAGATACAGCGTCGGGCCGAGTTTGTTGAGCTCACCGTACACCTGCCGCTGCCGGCCGGAAATGATGATCAGGTCCGGTTGGAGCTCGCTCAGCTTCTCGAAGTCCGGTTCTGCCAGACTGCCCACGTTCTGATAGGCATCGCTCTCGTACTTCGCCAGATACCGCGGTATGTTCGTCTTCGGCAGCCCCGTTACCGAGACGCCGAGCGCGTCGAGCGTATCGAGCGCGCCGAAATCGAACACCACGACCTTCTGCGGATTGCGCTTGACGCGCGCTTCCCCCAGCGCGTGGCGGATGACCAGCGTGTCCCCTTCCTCCGCAAGGATCACCGGCGGGGCAGCCGGTACGCTACTCGCCGGCGTCCCTGCTGGCGAGGGTGTCGCCCGACTCTCTGGGCTCGCCGCCACGGCGCTCGGTGAGAAAGCGGTCGTGGGCGAATGCATCGGTGTGGCCGTAGCGGATGGATGCGTCTCCGCCGTAGCGTCCGAGCTGGCCGTCGGTGAGACCTGGCCAGTAGTCCCGCTCGAACTGCAGGCGACGAGCACAGCGGCCAGGATCGATACTACGATCGCAGTGAACCGTCGTCGCATCTCCCTGAACTCCCTTCCTGGAACCGATACATGGTTCGTCGTGTCGAGAGAGCGCCGGAGCACCCCGAGGAGGGTGCACACCATCACCCCCAGCAGGCCCCACTGTCCTGCTGGGCACCGAGCGCGACCCCGACGTGGTACGATGGAGCTGCGCGGCACTGACGCGACGCTGGCTGTCCGATCTCGAGGTCGCCCCACTCCTCGTCCTCGGGATCAGGTCAGCGTGCCCCACACAGCCCCAGTGCAGACACCACCGCGCTGTTCCGCGCACCGGCGGGCCACCGCCACCGAGCGAGCTGCCACCCGCTGGCCCGGCTCGACCACCCATCGGCTGCCGTCCGCGTCCACGTCCGCACTGACGACCAGTGCGGTGCAGTCCCGTTCGTCTCGTCCGCGAGCCAGCGGCCATGCTACCACTGCGCATAGATGCAGATCCGTTGCCCGGCGATCGGCTCGACGATGACATCGATGTCGAAAACGTCGCGCAATACTGCGGGCGAGACCACGTCGCAGGGTGCCCCGGAGGCGACCACTCGCCCGTCCTTCAGAGCGACGATCTCGTCGGCATAGATCGAAGCGAGATTGACGTCGTGGAGAGAAATCACGATGCCTTTCCCCTCCTCACGACACCGTTTGCGCAAAACCTTGAGGATGTGCACCTGGTAGCGCATGTCCAGGTTGCTCAACGGCTCGTCCAGCAGAAGATAGGGGGTGTCCTGAGCCAGGATCATCGCCACGAACGCCCGCTGTCGCTGCCCACCGCTCAACTCGTCGACGTACGCTTCCGCCAGGCTCGTGAGCTCCAGCTCCTCCAGTGCCTGATCGACGATTTCGCGATCCCGCTTCGTGAGCCGTCCCCGGTTGTGCGGGAAGCGACCGAAGCTCACGAGATCCCTGACGCTCAGACGCGTCCGGACGTCCATCGCCTGACGGAGATAGGTGAGCCGCTGAGCGAGCTCGCCGGACGAATACCGCTCCAGAGGCCGGCCGTCGATCAGGACGTCACCAGCGTCACGCC
Organism: bacterium HR27; assembly: GCA_002898975.1. Classification (GTDB taxonomy): domain Bacteria; phylum Chloroflexota; class Chloroflexia; order Thermomicrobiales; family Thermomicrobiaceae; genus Thermomicrobium. The sequence goes on from BEID01000360.1 coordinate 2,748, forward strand.
CGACGATGCGCCCGATGATCGCCAGCAACGTGCTCTTCCCTGCCCCGTTCGGCCCGATCAACGCAACGATGCGTCCGGGAGCAACAGTCAGGCTCACCTCCCGGAGCACCCAGCGACCACCGTA
>BEID01000361.1 GCA_002898975.1 bacterium HR27
CTCGATCCTGACCGCGTCCCGCTGATTACCCGAGATCACGTGCGGCACGCCAAGCCGGATCCGGATTTGTTCCTGGCAGCGGCAAAGCTGTTACGGGTCGATATCAGTGAGGCGATCGTCGTCGGCGACAGCGTGTGGGACATGCTGGCAGCACGCCGCGCACGGGCGTTGAGCGTGGGGCTGCTGTCCGGGGGGTACGGTGCCGGCGAGTTGCTCGAGGCCGGTGCCTACCGAGTCTACGAGGATCCGGCCGATCTCCTCCGGCATCTCGATGAGGTGGGGGTACGGAGGCCCGATTCCGAGTGGCTCGTCCGCGATGAGGAAGGCACCAGCGAGGAGGGCGACTGATGCACCGGCGCAGGGAGAATTCGCGCGGGAAGCTGGCGGCCCGGTGCTGGCTCGCTCATCGCGGACGGTCGACCGCTCCGCCGGAGCGGCGCAGGATCCATCAGGTGGCCCCGGACGGAAAGAGGAGTTCGTAGTGCTCGGTGCGGCGGGGAATGGAGACAACGAGGCGGCCCGCCGCGGGTTGCCAGCTGATGGTCGCCGGTACGGTGACGGAGCGAACGACGCGGGGCGTCGCTCCAGCTTCGATCTCGATGTACAGGTCGTCACGAGCGAGTGGCTGCAGTCGTGGCGGAAGCGCGCTGGCCGGAAGCTCGATACCGAGCAAGCGTCCCTCGTCTGCGACGTCGAGGATGCACGGCACGGCTTCGACCAGTACGCGATCGCCAGGAGCGCTGGCTGGTACCGCCTCCGCTGCGAGATCAAGCGTCAGTTCGAGCCGGTCGGACGTGGGATCGAAGCACAGTTGCAGCTGCACGAGCTACTCCGCGTGCTGACGACCGGACAGCAAGGGTAGCATCGGTGCGGGTGCGCGTGTGGGGAGGAGCGTTCGGTTGAACTGGTACGAGCAGGTGTTCCGGCCGTTCCTGTTCCGCATGGATGCGGAGGGTGCGCACCATGCTGTGCTGGCGGGGCTCGGTCTGGTGGGGCGGATCCCCGGCACGGCGTGGTTGTTCCGGCACTGGCTCGGAGTTCCCGAGGACGCGCGCCTGGCTGTCGACGTCCGGGGCGTTCCGTTCCCGAACCCGCTCGGTTTGGCTGCCGGCCTCGACAAGGATGCACGCGCGGTCGCTGGCTGGTTCGCGCTCGGTTTCGGCTCGGTCGAGATCGGCACGGTCACGCCCTGTCCGCAAAGCGGTAACCCGCGACCACGCGTGTGGCGGTTTCCGGCTGAGGAAGCGCTCGTCAATGCGTTGGGCTTTCCGAGCGCTGGAGCTGCTACTGTACGAGAGCGTCTCGTCGGCCGGCGGTTTCCCGGCCCGATCGGGGTGAATCTCGGGAAGAACGCAGTGACGCCACTCGAGCATGCTGCGGGCGACTTCGAGGCGGCGCTACTCGCCCTGTGGGACGTCGCCGACTACGTCGTCCTCAACGTGAGTTCGCCCAACACGCCTGGCCTCCGCACGCTGCAGGATCCGGCACGACTGGGCTACCTGGTCGAACGGATGGTGCAGCTCGATCGCGAGCTCGCGCAGCTGCATGGTGAACCGCCGCGACCGCTCTTCGTCAAGGTCGCGCTCGATGTCGAAGAGGTAGTGCTCGACGAGATCGTCGAAACGCTGGTTGCGACCGGTGCTGCTGGACTGGTGCTCGGGAATACGAGCACCGATCCCGCGCTGTGGCCCGCTGGTGGCGAAGGGCTGCCAGGGGGCGTCAGTGGTCTGCCGTTGCGGAAGCGGGCGGTCGAGCGACTCGTGCGGGCGGCCGAGCGCGCGGGCGAGCGCCTGGTGCTGGTCAGTGTCGGTGGCGTCATGACGGTCGAGGATGCGGTCGAGCGGATCCGGTTGGGTGCACACCTCGTGCAGCTGTGCACGGGACTGGTCTATTGTGGCCCGGGATTCCCTGCGGCGGTACTCCGGCACCTCCTCCACATCCTGGAGAAAGAGGGAATCCAGTCGGTCGGGGCGTTGCGTGGTCGCTCACTGCGGTACTAGCGCGCGCCGCCGGTCACCGGCACGGCATGCTCGAGCGGGCGCCCGCGTGTCTCCTCACCGAGGAGCAACACATCGACTGCGATGAGAACGAAGACAGCCATGAAGAGCGCGAAGACGGCTGGCTGCGAGAGGCCACCGCTCGTCAAGAGCCAAGGTGTCAGGTAGGGTGCGATGATGCCAGCCAGACGACCGAAACTGGCGGCTGCTCCAGAGCCGAAGCCGCGCAGCGGGGTCGGGTACAGTTCCGGTGTGTAGGTATAGACGACGCCCCAGGCACCCAGGTTGAAGAACGAGAGCAGGCAGCCCCAGAGGACGAGCACCGGCGCTGTTCCGGCGTTACCGAGGAGCCAGGCCGAAACAGCCGAGCCGATCAGATAGATCACCAAGGTCGCTTTCCGCCCCCAGCGATCGACGAGGTAGGCAGCGGAGAAGTAGCCGGGAAGCTGCGCGAGTGTGGTGACGAAGACGTAGGAGAAGCTCCGCGCGACCGTGAGGCCACGCTCGACCAGAAGCGAGGGAAGCCAGGTGAAGACGCCGTAATAGGCGAAGACGATGCCGAACCAGAGTAGCCAGAGCATCAGCGTGCGTCGGACGAGCCGGCGACTCCAAATGGCACGGAACTGCTCGATGAAGGACGGGCGCTGCGGAGACGGTGTGAAGGTCACGTTCGTAAACGGGAGACCAGCCGCGCGCTCGAAGATGCGCAGGACTGCGAGCGCTTCGTCGTACTTGCCGGTTATGTCCAAGTAGCGTGGCGATTCCGGTAGCCGTCGCCGCAAGTAGGCGACGCTCAATGCCGGCAGTGCGCCGATGAGGAAGGCGACGCGCCAGCCCCAAGCGGGGAGTTGCGGCACGATGACGAGA
>BEID01000362.1 GCA_002898975.1 bacterium HR27
CGCAGCCAGCGCGAGCAGGACGGCAACCTTCGCTGGTGCCGGCGGCTGGATCGTGAGTGGACCGAGATCGATCCAGCGCCGCGCACCCCCGATCGTCACGCCGATGAGGTCGACTGCGACCAGACCAATCAAGGCGACGGCATAGATCGCCCAAGCGAGCGCCTTGATGTACCGGGGATCGATCCAGCTCAGTGCTGCCATCAGCGCGAGGCCGAGGAGGATTGCGATCGCCTGCCGGACGACAGGGCTGCCCGCTCCGATCGCGCCAGCTCCGTCAGCGCTCCAGATAGCGACCAGGCCGAAGCCACAGAGCACGAGTGCGGTGACGAGCGCTGCCCAGTCGAAGTTCCGCAGGTTGGCCTGCCGTTCGTGTCCGCGGAGCGAGGTAGCGAGAAGACTCATCGGCCTGTTATCCTCCGGCGAGACGTTCGGGTGTGCCAGCGCTCCCCAGCCGAGTATACGGGCAGCGTCGTGCGTCGGGCGAACGCTCCATTCCACATCGAAGCGGGAACCGACACCGGCGCGGCACTGGTGCGTTGGGTCGTCGGGCGGCCAGTGCCGGCGTGGCTGCTGCGCCGTGTGAGGCATCGGCTCCTGACCCAGGCACCGCTCGGCTGGATGCTCGTCATTCTCGTGCTCCTCGCACTGCGGCGAACGCACCGTCAGCCAGGGTCGGTCCCGGAGCGGCTCGCACTCGGGCTGTCAGCGAGCGGATACTCGCTGGCTGCCATCGCCCGGTGCCTCGGTGTCGAGAGCGACGCAGCACTGGAAACGCTGCTCTCCGCGCGGCGGGCGCGCGGTCTCCCTGAGCCGTGCGCGATCGGCCGTGACGCTCTCGCGGTGGAGGCACCGGAGACGAGCTGGCACGTGCATGCCGCCGCTTGTGCCACCTGCCAGAGAGTGCACGAAGCCTGGCAGCGGGATGACGCGCGTCTACGCGAGGAAATCGCGCTGGCGGCCGAGAGCGAAAGCGGCAAAACGGACCGGCGAAGCCGCGTAGGTTGGAGGATCGCTTGGCTGCTGCTTCTCCTCGGCATGTCTGCGCTCACGATGGTCGGCCAGTACCCCGGTCGCGGTCTGCAGCCGAGCACTGCAGGTTTGGACGAGCAGGAATCCCGCTGGGTTGTCATGGTGGCCGCCGACGGGAGTGTCGCGGCGCAGGACCTCGTTACCGGTCGTTGGCGCGAGCTGTTGCCGGCAACCGGCTTACCGGAGAACGACGTGTTTCTCTCGCCCGATCGACAGCTGCTCGCGCGCGTATCGCGGAACTGGCCGGGATTGGCTCCGGCGCTGGTGCGGCTCGAGGTCATGGCTGTCGAATCCGGCGAGATCGTGCGCGTGCAGACGCGTTTCGATGAGGCGACGATCGACTACCCGGTCGGCTGGCTCGACGCACGCCGGTTTCTCTTCGCTCGGGCGAGCTTTCCTGTGTCAGCCGAGGATGTCGAGCGCGATGAACCACTCGTGACGCTCGAAGTGTTGGATATACCGACGGGTGTCACATACTCGCTCGGCCGTTTCGCCCTGCAGCACGTCTTCGTACCATGGCCTGGAACGATCGTGGTCGCTGAGCAGCGACCAACCGGTCGTACGGTTCGGGTCATCGACGTCGCGGAGGGCAGTGCGGTATCTGAGCGTCCGTTGCCGCCCGGCACCGCTGACGAGACGCTCCTCGGCCTCTGCGTGCTCGACGACGGTCGGTGGCTTGCTCTCTGGCATACGAACTCCGGTGCGGCCCGGCTCGTCGCGGTCGACGACGAAGAAGTCTTGCTGTGGCGCGGGGCTGGGGCGATCGAGTTGCTCTGCGACCGGGTGCACGTCCCGTTGCTCGTCACCCAGACGGCTGGGCAGACGACGCTCTGGCGCATCGAGCGGAACGGTGCGAGGATCCTGTGGACGCTGCCGCAAGAACTGGAACCGCTCGCTATCGAGTGGACGCCTGAGGGGTATCCGGAACTCCTGCTGATCGGTCGCGGGAGAGACCTGTTCCGTCCACCGCTGATGGGTGATCCGCGGTGGGACCCGTCTCTACCGGAGGCAACGGTGCTCTACCGTTCGTCGGCGGGCGGGCTCGAGCCGCTCCTCGCAGTGAGCCGACGATGGCGACTCGTCGGCCGCGTGTCGGAAGTCGCGCGTGCAAGCACCCCGGTCGCGGCGCTGGAGTCGACCGTGCGGGAGTACGGAGCAGGCGGCGAGCCCTACCTCGTGTCACCCCAGGGGAGCGTCGTCGTGCACCGGGATCCGGTCGCAGGCACGTTCGTCATGCGCGATCTCGCCAGTGGGCGCACGCACACGCTTCCCGCGGCGTTCGAGCATCTGGCCTGGCTTCCCAGCGGCGAGGCACTGGTAGCCGTCGGGTCTCCGGCCGGGTCGGGTATGGTGCCAGGAAAGTCGCGCGAGGTACCGAGTCGTGTCGTCCTTACGCTCGATCCCGCGGGCGTGCTCGGCGGGCACATTCCGGAACGCTTGGGGCGGATCGACCTCGATCCGCTCGACTTCGGGCTGGACCCGGAGCGTCGCTATCTGGCCGTCGCACCGTCCCCGACGGGCATCGCGCTGGCGCTGTTGACCTGTGATCGGGCGCGGGGTGTGGTCGAGCTGTGGTTCGAGCGAGTGGACAGAGAGCAGCCGGAGCGGCGAGCGACCTGGAAGGTCGAGGACTGCGATGCGGCTCAGGGCGGTTCGGCACTCACCTGGGTGAGTCCGACTCGGTTCGTCCTCGTCGTCCCGGTGGAACGTGCAGCGGAGGGGCCGCGGGAACTCCTGGTGCAATCGTTCGAGGTCGAGGATGCATCGCCGCGCCAGCTGGCGCGGCACTGGGTGCGGGGAGCGGAACGTGCCATTTTCCCTGTCGAGC
>BEID01000363.1 GCA_002898975.1 bacterium HR27
AGCAGGGCATCGGTGTGGTTGAGCATCCGTGCCTCACCGACTCCGGTGATCCCCTCGTCGGTGTGCACCTCGACGAACGTCAGGTTCCGCCAGGCCGTGCCGAGCACGTAGGTCTTCACATCGACGATCCGCACGCCGATCCCCTTTCCGACGTCTACCAGGCTCGCTCAAGCGGCCACCGATTGCCGGGTCGCCGCAGCGAGCACCCGCTCCTCGGTCGCTTCCTCGCGCGAGAACTCGGCGACGATCCGGCCGCCGCTCATGACCAGCACCCGATGGCTCATGCTCAGGACTTCTGGGAGTTCCGAAGAAATGAGCAAAATCCCCATACCGGCTTCGGCGAGTTCCGCGATCAAGGCGTGCACCTCAGCCTTGGCACCCACGTCGATACCGCGCGTCGGCTCGTCGAGAATGAGCACCCTGGGGTTCGTCGCCAGCGCTCGTGCCAGCACGACCTTCTGCTGGTTGCCACCGCTCAGGTTCAGGACACGCTGCTCGATCGATGGCGTACGGATGCGCAGTCGCTCGACGAAGGATGTCGCCAGGCGCTCCTCTTCACGCCGAGACGGAAAGCCGAAGTGCGCCAGTCGCGACAGAACCGGCAGAGCGATATTCTCGCGGACGGACAGAATGAGCACCAGCCCCTGCAGCTTGCGATCTTCCGGCACCAGGACGATCCCGTGTCGCACCGCGTCCTGGGGATTGCGAATCGCCACGGTCTTTCCGTCGATCCGGATCTCGCCGCTGTCGATCGGGTCGACGCCGAATAGGCAGCGCGCCAGCTCGGTGCGCCCAGCACCGACGAGGCCCGCCAGTCCGACGATCTCCCCAGCATGGACGGTCAAGTTGACATCGTGGAGCACTCCCGCGCGCACGAGCTTCCGCACCTCGAGCCGGGGTGCTCCGGGTGACGAGCGAACTGTCCGATAGTACGCCGAAAGGTCGCGGCCGACCATCATGCGGATCAACCCGTCACGCGTCGCCTCGGCAATCGGGAGCGTGCCGACGACTTGGCCGTCCCGCAGCACGGTGACCCGATCGGCCAGCGCGAAGACTTCCTCCAACCGGTGCGAGATGTAGATGATGGCCACACCCTGCGCCCGAAGGCCGCGCAGGATCGCGAAGAGCCGCTCCGTCTCCTGGAGCGACAGCGAACTGGTCGGCTCGTCGAGGATCAGGACGCGCACGTCCTGCGAGAGCGCCCGCGCGATCTCGACCAGCTGTTTCTGGGCAGTACTGAGTTCCCGCACCGGACGTTGCGGATCGATCGGCGCTCCCACGCGCTCGAGAATCTGCGACGCCTCGCGCCAGACGCGCGGCCAGTCCACCGTGCCAGGAATGCCGCTCCGTTGCGGCAACCGCCCGAGAAACAGGTTCTCCCCGACCGACAGGGCCTCGATGACGCTCAACTCCTGGTAGATGATCCCGATGCCATGGGCCAGCGCCTGCCGTGGGTCAGCGAAACGCACGGGCTGGCCCGCGAGGAGGATCTCTCCCTCGTCCGGCTGGAGCGCGCCGGAGAGGATCTTCATCAGCGTCGACTTGCCCGCACCGTTCTCTCCGACGACCGCGAGAATCTCACCAGGGAAGACTTGCAACGAAACGCGATCCAGCGCCACCACGCCTGGAAAGCGCTTACAGATATCCCGTGCCTCCAGAACCGGAACAGTCATGGTGCCGCTCCCCAGCGAGCGGGGCTGGCAGCAGTGCCAGCCACCAGCCCCGCCGTGCCCTACTTCGTGTAACTGTTCAAATTCTCCTTGGTGACCACGGTGACACCCGTGTCGATGTTCTGGAACGGCGGCTTGGCCTTGCCGGTCAGGATGTCGTAGGCCCACTGCACCGTCAGGATCCCCATCTGCACCGGCCGCTGCACCATCGTGGCCGCGATGATCCCCTCCTCGATCGCCCGCTTGGTCTCTTCGAGATCGTCGAAGGCGACGATGACCAGCTTGCCGATGCGATCCTGGAATTCCGGCGACTTGAGCACCTGAGCGAGTGTCGGGCCACCCGACGCACTGACGCAGGCGATCCCGTTGAGATCGGGATGCGCGCGGAGCATTGCTTCGCTCACCGAGAGTCCCTTTTGCAGGTCGTCATCGGTCGCCTGCACATCCACGACCTCGATGTTCGGACCGATTCCCTCCTTGAACCCTTCGATGTGCTGGTTCAGGTTCAAGGCGCCGAGGCCACCAGTGATGATGCCGACCTTACCCTGGCCGTTGAGGAGTTTGGCCATCGTCTCGCCCATCGTCTTGCCAGCCGCCTTGTTGTCGGTGCCGATGTACATGACGCGCTGGCTGTTCGGCGAGTCGGCATCGAAGGTCATCATCAGGATTCCTTGCTTCATCCCCTCGGCGATCACCGGCTCGACCGACTTCGGCTCGTTGGGGGAGATCGAGATCGCGTGGACCTTCTTGCGGATCAGGTCCTCGATCATCGCGACCTGCTGCGCCGGGTCAGCCTGCTGCGGCGCGACCCACTGAAACTCGACACCGAGCTCTTTGGCCTTCTGCTCGCCACCCTTGCGCACGTCCTCGAAGAAGGGGTGTACCAGCTTGGGCACCATCGCGATCGTGATCTTGGTACCCGGTGCGACGGTCGGCACCGGTAACGCTGCCGCTGCCGTCGGTGTTCTAGCCGGAGCTGTCGCTGCCGCGGCTGGAGTCGGAGAAGCTGCCGGGGTCGGTGAAGCAGCTGCTCTCGTCGGTGATGCTGCCGGTGCGCTCGTCGGTGTCGGAGTCGCCCCTCCCCCACCACAAGCGGCGAGCAGCGTGGAGGCCACACCACTGACCAGGAGCGAGCGGAGGACCGTTCGGCGTGTCAACCGATTGCGGAACACCGTATCC